>NZ_WIVQ01000003.1:0-118340 GCF_009600545.1 Pseudomonas sp. FSL R10-1339
AAGCAGCTATCGGCCTCCCCGAAACGCTTTTTGTACACGCCCCGGCATTTTCTTGGGCACCGGGAAAACATACAAGCAGCTGCCGAGGAACGAAGGCTGCGTCCGGCTGCGCAGCAGTCGTAAAATCGGCGATTGCGGTGTGTCAGGCACACCATAGGCTCAGACTTTACGACCGCTTCGCGCTCGAACGCAGCCTTCGTTCCTCGGCAGCTGCTACGCGATTGCTGTGTTACAGCGTACTGAACAGCGGGAATGTGCCCAGCAGCAGCGCGGCGACCATGATGCACAGGCACACCAGAATCGCCCACTTGAGGGTGAAACGCTGGTGATCGCCAAACTCGATACCGGCCAGGGCTACCAGCAGGTAGGTCGAGGGCACCAGCGGACTGAGCAAATGCACTGGCTGGCCGACAATTGAGGCACGGGCCATTTCGGCGGCAGTGATGCCGTAGTGGCTGGCCGCTTCGGCCAATACAGGCAGTACCCCGTAGTAGAACGCATCGTTGGACATGAAGAAGGTGAAGGGCATGCTCACCAGCGCGGTGATCACCGCCAGATACGGCCCGAGCGCAGGCGGAATCACGGCCAACAGGCTTTTGGACATGGCATCGACCATCCCGGTGCCCGACAGGATGCCAGTGAAGATACCCGCGGCAAAAATCAGCCCAACCACTGCCAGGACACTGCCAGCATGGGCCGCTACACGGTCTTTTTGCTGTTGCAGGCAAGGATAGTTGACGATCATCGCGATACTGAACGCGACCATAAACAACACGGGCAGAGGCAGCAGGCCGGCAATCAGCGCGATCATCAGCGCCAGGGTCAATGCACCGTTGAACCAGATCAGTTTAGGTCGACGTGCATCCGGATACTGCGACACGCTGATTTCGCTGTGGTCGACTTCATCGCCGTGCAGGTGCAATTCGCCCAGACGCGCACGCTCGCGCTTGCCGTAGAACCAGGCGATGACCAGGATCGCTGCGCAGCCGGCGAGCATGGCCGGGATCATCGGTACAAAAATATCCGAAGGATCGACGTGCAGCGCACTGGCCGCCCGTGCAGTCGGGCCGCCCCAGGGCGTCATGTTCATCACGCCGCCGGCCAGGATGATCAGGCCGGCCATGATCCGCGGGCTCATCCCGATACGGCTGTAGAGCGGCAGCATGGCCGCTACGCAAATCATGTAGGTGGTCGCGCCGTCGCCATCCAGGGACACCACCAGCGCCAGCACCGCCGTGCCCACCGAGATTTTCAGCGGATCACCCTTGACCAGCTTGAGGATCTTGCGCACTGCCGGGTCAAACAGACCGGAGTCGATCATCAGGGCAAAGTAGAGGATGGCGAACATCAGCATCACCCCGGTAGGGGCCAGCTTGGTGATGCCTTCGAGCATCATCGGGCCGATTTTCGGGGCAAAACCGCCGAAAACGGCAAACAGGATGGGCACCAGAATCAGGGCGATCAGGGCGGAAAGACGCTTGGTCATGATCAGGTACATGAATGTAATGACCATGGCAAAGCCAAGGAAGGTCAGCATGAAAGTCACCCTTATTGTTGTAGTAAGGCGCTGACCGCGGGTTGTACGCGTGGCAGGCCAACCGGTCTGTTGCCGGTAATGACTCGATGCTAGAGAGGGAAGCTTTCAGCCAGCTTTCGCTGGCAAAAGTTCTTACAGAAGGGAGAGTTGCATAAATCCTTGCAGCAGCTGCCGAAGGTACGAGGCAGCTGCTACAAAGAGCGGGCTTTAATCCAGCTTGAGGACTTTGGCCAGGACGATTTTCGGACCTTTCATCTTTTTGATGATGATGCGCAGGCCTTCGACTTCCAGTTGTTCTTCTTCGGCCGGAACCCGCTTGAGGGTGTCGTAGATCAGGCCCGCGACGGTTTCGGCTTCAACGTGGTCAAGGTCCACACCCAGCAAGCGTTCAATCTTGAACAACGGCGTGTCGCCGCGCACCAGCAGCTTGCCAGGCTGATACGACAGAATGCCGCGCTCGGCCTTGCGGTGTTCGTCCTGGATATCACCCACCAGCACTTCCAGCACGTCCTCCATGGTCAGGTAGCCCACCACCTTGCCGTCAGCTTCTTCAACCAGGGCAAAGTGCGCGCCGCCCTTGCGGAACTGCTCAAGCAACTGACTCAGCGGCATATGCCGCGACACCCGCTCCAGCGGTCGGGTCAGTTCTTCAAGGTTGAAGGTTTCGGGCAAGTGGTCCAGGTCGGCCAGTTCCAACAGCAGATCCTTGATGTGCAGCAAACCGACGAAGGTGTTGGTGTCGGCATCATAGACCGGGTAGCGGCTGAATTTGTGGCGACGGAACAGCGCCAGGATGTCCTTGAGCGGCGCCTTGGAATCCAGGGTCACCAGGTCTTCGCGGGAGTTGGCCCAGTCGACCACTTCCAGCTCGCCCATTTCCACGGCAGAAGCCAGCACGCGCATGCCCTGGTCGCTCGGATCCTGGCCACGGCTGGAGTGCAGGATCAGCTTGAGTTCTTCACGGCTGTAAGCGTGATCGTGATGGGCACCGGGCTCACCCTGGCCGGCAATACGCAAAATCGCGTTGGCACTGGCGTTGAGCAGGTAAATCGCCGGGTACATGGCCCAGTAGAACAGGTACAGCGGCACGGCGGTCCACAGCGACAGGGTCTCTGGCTTGCGGATGGCCCAGGACTTGGGCGCCAGCTCACCGACCACGATGTGCAGGTAGGAAATGATAAAGAAGGCGGTAAAGAACGATACGCCCTTGATCACTTCAGGCGACGAGACGCCGATGGCGCCCAGCAGCGGCTCCAGGATATGGGCGAACGCCGGCTCGCCGACCCAGCCCAGGCCCAGCGAGGCCAGGGTGATACCCAGCTGGCAGGCAGACAGGTAGGCGTCGAGCTGGTTATGCACGGTGCGCAGGATCTGCCCGCGCCAGCCGTTGTCTTCGGCTATCGCCTCAACCCGGGTGGAGCGCAATTTGACCATGGCAAATTCGGCCGCAACGAAAAAACCGTTGAGCAAAACCAGGATCAAAGCAAAAAGAATCATGCCGAAGTCGGCGAAGAGTGTCGCGAGGGTCAAGCCAGGGGAAGGGTCCATGATGGAGTTTTACGGGTTCCGTCGTTACAGATAGGGAGGTATGGCCAAACAATGTAACGGCTGATGTAGCCCTTGCCTAGTGGGAAAGGGCTACAGGGCCTAGTCAATAAGTGTCTTTGGCTGGGGTTTTGTCACCTGGCCCGGTGCGAAATGGCAGGTGAAGGTGCTGCCGTGTCCCAATACGCTGCTGATCTCCAGCCGCGCGCGGTGGCGCAGCAACACATGCTTGACGATCGCCAGGCCCAGCCCGGTGCCGCCGGTGCTGGCGTTGCGGCTGGAGTCGACACGGTAGAAGCGTTCCGTCAGGCGCGGCAAATGCTTGTTGTCGATGCCCACGCCCGAGTCCTGCACGCTCAAGTGGGCGCCCGCGCTGTCTGCCCACCAGCGAATGCGTACGCTGCCGCCATCGGGGGTGTATTTGACGGCGTTGAACACCAGGTTGGAGAACGCGCTGCGCAATTCGGCTTCGCTGCCCTTGAGCGCGCAATCGGCTTCCACGTCCAGGGTGATCGTCTGGTTGCGCTGACCGGACAACGCCTGGGCGTCGCTCTTGATCGAACGCAGCAAGCTGTCGATGGCCACCGGCTGGTTATCCGAGGGGTAGTCCGTGGCCTCCAGCTTGGCCAGCAACAGCAGGTCGTTGAGCAGGGTCTGCATGCGTTCACCCTGTTGCTGCATTTGCGACAGGGGGCGCTTCCAGCGCGGGTTTACGTCGTCGACGTTATCGAGCAGGGTTTCAAGATAGCCACAGATCACCGTCAACGGCGTACGCAGTTCATGGGACACGTTGGCGATAAAGTCTTTGCGCATCTGCTCCAGTTGATGAATGCGCGTCACATCGCGCACCAGCATCAGGTGTTCGTTGTTGCCGTAGCGGGTGATATAGAGCTGGATGCGCAAGTGATCGTTGACCGGCGAGGGGATATCCAGCGGTTCGCCATAATTACCTTGCTCGAAGTATTCCTTGAAGCGCGGGTGGCGTACCAGGTTGGTCACTGGCTGGCCGCTGTCCTGTGGCGTCTTGAGACCCAGCAGGGTCTCTGCGGCGAGGTTCCACCACTCCAGGTTGCCGTCACTGTCTAGCATGATCACCGCGTCCTTGAGCGCCGCCGTAGACTCTTGCACGCGATCGATCACCGCTTGCAGTCGCCCGCGTACGCGCTGGTCACGGCGCTGCAGGTGGTAGATGCTGTCGAACACCTCGCCCCACAAACCGTAGCCATCGGGCGGTGCTTCGTCGGGTTTGTGCTGGCGCAGCCACTCGTGCAGGCGCAGCAACTGCTTGAGGGTCCAGCCCAGATAGAACGCTAGGCCAATGGCCAGGCTCCAGCCGTAATAGCCACTGATCAGCCCGACCAGCAGGCAGCCAGTGACCAAAAGCAACAAATGACGGATCAGAGTGCCATGCCAGTTTTGATTCACGTCGCGCGAGTCCTTGCTTGCCGCTGGATCAGTGAGAGCCGGTATCAGGCCTTGGTGGAAAACCGGTAACCGGTACCACGCACGGTTTGTACCAGATTTTCGTAAGCCTCACCGAGCGCTTTGCGCAAGCGGCGGATATGCACGTCCACAGTGCGCTCCTCCACATACACGTTGCCGCCCCAGACCTGGTCCAGCAACTGGCCCCGGGTGTAGGCGCGCTCCTGGTGGGTCATGAAAAATTGCAGCAGGCGGTATTCAGTGGGGCCCATTTCGGCAGGGGTGCCGTCGATGGTCACGCGGTGGCTGATGGGGTCGAGCAGCAGGCCGCCGATCTCGATGGGCGATTCGGCATCGGCCGGGCCGGCGCGGCGCAGCACGGCCTTGAGGCGGGCGACCAGCTCACGGGGGGAGAATGGTTTGGTGATGTAGTCATCCGCGCCCACTTCCAGGCCCTGGATCTTGTTGTCCTCTTCACCCTTGGCCGTGAGCATGATGATGGGAATATCGCCGGTCAGCTCTTCGCGCTTGAGGCGTCGGGCCAGCTCAATGCCCGACGTACCGCCGGGCAGCATCCAGTCGAGCAGGATCAGGTCCGGTTTACGGTCCACGATAATGGCATGGGCATCCTGGGCATTATCGGCTTCAAGGCAATCGTAGCCCGCCATTTCCAGGGCCACGGCGATCATCTCGCGGATCGGCGCCTCGTCATCAACGATCAAAATGCTCCTGCCAACCATGCCGTAATCCTCTCGTCATTAAACTGTCTTGTGGCGCATTAGATAACGCAATTATTGCAGTCGTGTGACAGCTTTGGGGATGGGCGCGCGCTAACGGTTCGTGAACTACGCTTTAGTCTCAAATCGTACAACCACAAAAAGGACGATTCCAATGACATCTAGCTCGTTTTCCCTAAAGACATTGCTGCTGGCCGTAGCCTTCACCTTGCCCGGGTTGGCGTATGCGGCTGAACCGGCGATGACCAAGGACGGCATGCTGGTCGACCACAAAGGCATGACCCTCTACACCTTCGCCAAGGATGCGGGCGGCAAATCGATGTGCAATGACAAGTGCGCCGCCAACTGGCCGCCGCTGGCAGCCGAGAGCACAGCCATGGACATGGGCAAGTGGACGGCCATCAAGCGCGATGACGGCCACATGCAATGGGCCTATGACGGCAAACCGCTGTACACCTTCGTGATGGACAAGAAAGCCGGTGACATGACCGGTGACGGTAAAATGGACGGGGCGTGGAAGGTGGCCAAGCCATAGGAAGATCAAAAAAACCCTCACCCTGACCCTCTCCCAATGGGAGAGGGGACTAGAAGCAAAAGCAGATGTACGCCTCACTGAAGATCGGCTCCCTCTCCCTCCGGGAGAGGGCTGGGGTGAGGGGTCTTGATCTCAGGCAAAAAAAACCTCGCCTCCCTGTCACAGGGGGCGAGGTTTTTTATGACGCTGTCTTAAACCGCGCTGGTCGACTGCGGACGACGCACGTCCGGCTGCTTCCACGATTCCGCCGCAGACTCATCGATAGCCTGCTGAATCGCCTTTTTGCGGTGCTCTTCGGCACGGCGGCTGAAGAACCACACCATGAAGGTCACCAGTGACACTGCCAGCAAAATCAGGCTGGCCACGGCGTTGATCTCAGGTTTGACCCCCAGGCGCACCGCCGAAAACACTTCCATCGGCAAGGTCGTCGACCCCGGCCCCGACACAAAACTGGCCAGTACCAGGTCATCCAGCGACAGGGCAAAGGACATCATTGCGCCGGCCGCCAGGGAGGGCGCAATCATGGGAATGGTGATCAAAAAGAACACCTTCCACGGCTTGGCGCCCAGGTCCATGGCCGCTTCTTCGATCGACAGATCCAGCTCACGCAAGCGCGACGACACCACCACCGCCACATAGGCCGAGCAGAACGTCGTGTGCGCGATCCAGATGGTCACCAGGCCACGTTCTTGCGGCCAGCCAATCATCTGCGCCATCGCCACGAACAGCAGCAACAGCGACAGACCGGTAATCACCTCTGGCATGACCAGCGGCGCCGTCACCAGGCCGCCAAACAGCGTGCGACCCTTGAAGCGGCTGATACGCGTCAGCACAAATGCCGCCAACGTACCCAGTGCCACCGCTGCAATCGCCGTGTACAGGGCGATTTCCAGCGAGCGCATCACCGAACCCATCAGTTGCGTGTTGTCCAGCAGGCCCACGTACCACTTCAACGACCAGCCGCCCCACACCGTCACCAGCTTGGAGGCGTTGAACGAGTAGATCACCAGAATCAGCATCGGCAGGTAGATGAACAACAACCCCGCGACCAACATAAAGCTAGAAAAACGGAAGCGATTCATATCTTGCCCTCCAGCTCTTTAGCCTGGCTGCGGTTGAACAGAATGATGGGCACGATCAGGATCGCCAGCATGACCACGGCAAGCGCAGACGCCACCGGCCAGTCACGGTTATTGAAGAACTCTTGCCACAGCACTTTACCGATCATCAGGGTTTCCGGGCCGCCCAGCAGTTCCGGGATCACGAACTCGCCCACCACCGGGATAAACACCAGCATGCAGCCGGCGATAATGCCGTTTTTGGACAGCGGCACGGTGATCTTCCAGAAGCTGTTGAAGGTGCTCGACCCCAGGTCTGACGCGGCTTCCAGCAAGCTGGTGTCGTGTTTCACCAGGTTGGCATACAGCGGCAGGATCATGAATGGCAGGTACGAATACACAATGCCGATATACACCGCGATATTGGTGTTGAGGATCTGCAGGGGTTCACTGATCCAGCCCATCGACATCAAGAAGCCATTGAGCAGGCCGTTGTTGCTGAGAATGCCCATCCACGCGTAGACGCGGATCAGGATCGCGGTCCAGGTCGGCATCATGATCAGCAGTACCAGCACGGTCTGCATCTCTTTACGGGCATTGGCGATGGCATAGGCCATCGGATAACCGATCAGCAGGCACAGCAGGGTGCTGAAGAAAGCCATCTTCAGGGAGCCCAGATACGCGGCGATATACAGTTCATCGTCGCCGAGCATGGCGTAGTTGCCCAGGTTCAGCAGTACCTGGATTTTCTGGTCAACGTAGCTATAGATCTCGGTATACGGCGGAATCGCGACGTCCGCTTCGGCAAAGCTGATCTTCAGGACGATGAAGAACGGCAGCATGAAGAACAAAAACAGCCACAGGAATGGAATCCCGATGACCATATGGCGGCCACCGGGGGTTATTCGTTGCAGTCGGCGTTTGAGTTTTCGCATGTTCATGAGCGCAATACCACGCCGCTGTCGTCTTCCCACCACACGTAGACTTCGTCGTCCCAGGTCGGGCGGGCGCCACGGCGTTCGGCGTTGGCCACAAACGACTGCACCAGCTTGCCGCTCGGCAGCTCGACGTAGAACACCGAGTGCCCGCCCAGGTAAGCGATGTCATGCACCTTGCCGCGCGACCAGTTGTATTCGCAGGTCGGCTTTTCGGTGGTGACGAGCATTTTTTCCGGGCGAATCGCGTAGGTGGTGTGCTTGTCTTCCACCGAGGTGCTCACGCCGTGACCGACGTAGATGTCGTTCTCCAGCTCCGGGCACTTGATCCGCGCATAGCCTTCGGCGTCATCGACCACTTCACCGTCGAACAGGTTGACGTTGCCGATAAATTCGCACACCAGGCGGCTGACCGGGGTTTCGTAAATGTCGATAGGGCTGCCGATCTGGGCAATCCAGCCCAAATGCATGATCGCAATACGCTGGGCCATGGTCATGGCCTCTTCCTGGTCGTGGGTCACCATCACGCAGGTCACGCCCACGCGCTCGATGATCTCAACCAGTTCCAGCTGCATCTGCGAACGCAGTTTTTTGTCCAATGCGCCCATTGGCTCATCCAGCAGCAGCAACTTCGGGCGCTTGGCCAGCGAACGGGCCAGGGCAACACGCTGGCGCTGGCCACCGGACAACTGATGGGGCTTGCGCTTGGCGTACTGGCTCATGTGGACCAGCTTGAGCATCTCGCCCACGCGGGCATCGATCTCGGCGGTCGACATCTTGTCCTGCTTGAGGCCGAAGGCGATGTTCTGCGCCACGGTCATATGCGGGAACAGGGCATAGGACTGGAACATCATATTGATCGGCCGCTCATAGGGCGGCAGGTCGGTGATATCAACACCGTCAAGGAAGATACGACCCTCTGTTGGGCGCTCGAAACCGGCGAGCATGCGCAGCAAAGTGGATTTGCCCGATCCCGATCCGCCGAGCAGGGCGAAGATTTCGCCCTTGTTGATTTCCAGGGACACATCGTCCACGGCAATCGTCTCGTCGAATTTCTTCGTGACCCGGTCGATTTTGACCAGCACCTGCTTAGGTGTCTGGTCGCCCTCGAGGGCTTTCTTATAGGCGCCGGAGGCAACAGCCATTACGTAACTCCCAACAAATTTAGCAGCCCGGCCTTGATGGCCGGGCCTTGGATAGGTGGTCTGGCGAGATTACTTGCCCGTCTTGACCTTGGTCCACGTACGCGTCATCAGACGCTGTATTTTCGGGGGCAGCTCGGTTGAGACGTATGTCTTGTCCAGCACCGCCTGGGTTGGGTAAACCGCTTCGTCGGTACGAATGGACTCATCCATCACCTTGTCGGCCGCCGGGTTAGGGTTGGCATAACCGACATAGTCACTGACCTGAGCGATCACTTCAGGCTTGAGCTGGTAGTTGATGAATGTGTGGGCCTCCTTGACGTTGCTGGAATCCTTGGGGATGGCCAGCATGTCAAACCACAGGGCGCCGCCTTCCTTGGGCACGATATAGGCGATGTTCACGCCTTTTTTTGCATCCTCGGCACGCGTCTTGGCCTGGAATACATCACCGGAAAAACCAATCGCAACGCAGATGTTGCCGTTGGCCAGGTCGGAGATGTATTTGGAAGAGTGGAAGTAGGTGACGTATGGACGCACCGACATCAGGACTTCTTCAGCTTTCTTGTAGTCCTTGGGGTTGGTGCTGTTGGCATCCAGGCCCAGGTAGTTGAGTACGGTAGGCAGCATTTCATCCGCCGAATCCAGGAAAGCCACGCCGCACTTGGTGAGCTTCTTCATGTTCTCGGGTTTGAACACCGCATCCCAGGAGTCGATACTGTCGACGCCCAGCACTTCTTTGACTTTATCGACGTTGTAGCCAATGCCGTTGGTGCCCCACAGGTAAGGCACGGCATATTGATTGCCCGGGTCATTGGCCTGCAGGCGCTTGAGCAGGGCCGGGTCGAGGTTGGAATAATTCGGCAACTGCGCAAGGTCGAGCTTCTGGAACGCACCCGCCTTGATCTGCTTGCCCAGGAAGTGGTTAGACGGAACGACCACGTCATAACCGGTACGCCCGGCCAGCAGTTTGCCTTCCAGGGTTTCGTTGGAATCAAAGACATCATAAATCGGCTTGATGCCGGTCGCGGCTTCAAAATCAGCCAGCGTGTTCGGCGCGATATAGTCCGACCAGTTGTAAATGTGCACCGTGGGTGCCGCTTGTACGCTGACGGCAAGCGTCAAACCAGCTCCGACCAGCAAGGTCTTGCGAAACAGAGATATAGACACGTGATGGTCCTCTAAATAGTTGGGCCTGAGTTGCCCGCGTCATACGGCAGTCGAACCGCCAAAGACAAAACCGGCGCGCAACTTACCCTCGATAAACCTGCACAGCAAAGTTTTCCGCGAATAATTGCCCTAACACCTTGTTTTTCCGACCATTGCGCCGGTTTTTGTGAAACCGGAAGGCATCAGCCCTCCGGTCTCAATCGCAGCCTTCGGCAGCGGCTACAAGGGGCGAGGCGTTATTTACCGGACTTGATTTTGGTCCAGCTGCGCGTCAGCAACCGCAGGGTGGTCGGTGGCAAATCGCTGATAGCGTAGAGCTTGGCCTTCACTTCATCGGACGGGTAAATGCTCGGGTCGCCCGAGATATCTTTATTCACCAGCGGCGTTGCAGCCTTGTTACCGTTGGGGAAACGCACGCTGTTGGTGATTTCGGCCATCACTTCAGGCTGCATCAGATAATTCATCCAGGCATAGGCGGCGTCGACGTTCTCGGCATCCTTGGGAATGGCGACCATGTCATAGAAGCTGCCGGCACCTTCTTTAGGGATCGCGTACTTGAGCTTGACCTTGTCACCGGCCTCTTTGGCGCGGGAAATGGACTGTTCAAGGTCACCCGAGTAACCCACGGCCACGCAGATGTTGCCGTTGGCCAGGTCGGAGATGTACTTGGAGGAATGGAAGTAGCCGACCGAAGGGCGAATCTTCAGGAACAGCGCTTCGGCTTCAGCCAGTTGTTTCTTGTCTTGCGAATCGGTCGGGTAGCCCAGGTAGTGCAGGGCGGCCGGGATCATTTCGGTCGGCGAGTCGAGGAAGCTTATGCCGCAGCTTTTAAGCTTGGCAGCGTTCTCCGGCTTGAACAGCACGTCCCAGGAATCGATGGTGTCCACGCCCAGCGCGGCCTTGACCTTCTCCGGATTGTAGCCGATGCCGATGGTGCCCCACATGTACGGGAACGCATGTTTGTTGTCTTTGTCGCTGGCATCGCCAACGGCCTTGAGCAACGCCGGGTCGAGGTTTTTCCAGTTGGGCAGCTTGGACTTGTCCAGCTCCTGGTAAACCCCGGCCTTGATCTGCTTGGCCAGGAAATTGTTGGAAGGCACGACGATGTCGTAGCCGGACTTGCCCGCCAGCAGCTTGGCCTCAAGGGTCTCGTTGCTGTCGAACACGTCGTAGACCACCTTGATACCGGTCTGGTCTTCGAACTTTTTAACCGTGTCCGGTGCGATGTAATCGGACCAGTTGTAGATGTGCAGAACCTTGTCTGCTGCTTGAGCTGCCCCGGCCATCACACCCATCAAGGAGAGGGCGAGAAGGGTCTTGCCAGCTTTTTTAAAACCTGATGCCTTCATCTGTAATGCTCCAATTGTTCTTTTAAACCACCGATTCAGCGACCTGATCTCAAGGTGACTAAAGCCGGCGGCTAGTCTGGCAAGATCCGGGGCAGGCTTTCAAGGGAAGAGCCTTGATTCTTAAGGCTCTGAGCGCAATTGCCTGCTTTAAAACAGCAGTTCTCCTGCGCTCAAAGCCTAGCAGTTAACCTTGCAAAGTTTCCAAGGTCAGATCCAGGCACTTACGCGCCTTGGTCACCAGCTCGTCGATCTCGTCCTTGCTGATCACCAATGGCGGCGAGATGATCATGGTGTCACCCACGGCACGCATGATCAGACCGTTATCAAAACAGAACTGCCGGCAGATCATGCCGACACCACGGCCTTCGTAACGCTTGCGTGTGGCTTTGTCCTGTACCAGCTCAATGGCACCCAGCATGCCCACACCACGCACTTCGCCCACCAACGGGTGATCGTTCAGTTCACGCAGACGCTTTTGCAAATACGGTGCCGTTTCGGCATGCACCTTCTCGACAATTTTTTCTTCGCGCAGGATGCGGATGTTTTCCAGTGCCACGGCAGCGGCTACCGGGTGACCCGAGTAGGTGAAGCCGTGGTTGAAATCGCCGCCCTCATTCAGCACCGCCACCACTTCGTCGCGCACGATCAGGCCGCCCATCGGGATGTAGCCCGAGGTCAGGCCCTTGGCGATGGTCATCATGTCCGGCTTGAGGTCGTAGAAATCACTGCCGAACCACTCGCCGGTGCGACCAAAACCACAAATCACTTCATCGGCCACGAACAGGATGTCGTACTTGGCCAGGATTTCCTTGATGCGTGGCCAGTAGGTGGCTGGCGGCACGATCACACCGCCCGCGCCCTGGATCGGCTCGGCAATAAAGGCACCGACAGTGTCGACGCCCAGTTCGAGGATTTTTTCTTCAAGCTGATTGGCCGCCCAGATACCGAACTCTTCCGGGGACATATCGCCACCTTCACCGAACCAGTACGGCTGCGGGATGTGGGTAATGCCCGGAATCGGCAAATCGCCCTGTTCGTGCATGTAGGTCATGCCGCCCAGGCTGGCACCGGCCACGGTAGAACCGTGGTAGCCGTTTTTGCGGCTGATGATGGTCTTTTTATTCGGCTGGCCCTTGATCGCCCAGTAATGGCGAACCATGCGCAGCATGGTGTCGTTGCCCTCAGAGCCTGAGCCGGTGAAGAACACATGGTTCATGCCTTCAGGTGCGATCTCGGCGATGGCTTTGGACAGTTCAAGGACCGGCGGGTGGGCGGTCATGAAAAACAGGTTGTAGTACGGCAGTTCACGCATTTGCTTGCTGGCCGCTTCAGCCAGCTCGTCACGGCCATAGCCGATGGCAACACACCACAGGCCGGCCATGCCGTCGAGAATCTTGTGGCCTTCGCTGTCCCACAGGTACACGCCCTTGGCGTGAGTGATGATGCGTGGGCCGACTTCTTTCAACTGTTTGAAGTCACTGAACGGTGCCAGGTGGTGATCGTTGCTCAGTTGTTGCCATTCGAGGGTTTGCGGGTTCTTGTTGGTCATACGGCTCTCCTTTAGTCAGTAGAGGAGGGGCGGCGCCTTCCTGGCTCGCCCCTCCAGCGTGTCAGACGGCGAACAGCAGGAATTCCCGCTCCCACGAACTGATGACGCGCTTGAAGTTTTCATGTTCGGCACGTTTGACTGCCACGTAGCCGGTGATGAACTTGGTGCCCAGATACTTCTCGACCGTCTTGCTGTTTTCCATACGCTCCAGGGCGTCTTCAATGGTCAACGGCAAGCGCAGGTTGCGGCGCTCGTACCCACGGCCCACTACCGGCGCACTCGGGTTGATGCCTTCGACCATGCCGATGTAGCCACACAGCAGGCTGGCGGCAATAGCCAGGTACGGGTTGGCATCGGCGCCCGGCAGGCGGTTTTCGACACGACGGTTCTGCGGCCCGGCATCCGGTACGCGCAAACCCACGGTACGGTTCTCCTCGCCCCACTCCACGTTTACCGGTGCCGAGGTATCAGGCAAGAAACGGCGGAACGAGTTCACATTCGGAGCAAACAGCGGCAACAGTTCTGGAATGAACTTCTGCAGCCCGCCGATGTGGTTCAGGAACAGGTCGCTCATGGTTCCATCTTCATTGGAGAAGATGTTTTTGCCGGTGTTGATATCGATGATGCTCTGGTGCAAATGCATGGCACTGCCAGGCTCGCCGGTCATGGGTTTGGCCATGAACGTGGCGGCGACATCGTGCTTGAGCGCGGCTTCGCGCATGGTGCGCTTGAACACCAGAATCTGGTCGGCCAGGGACAGTGCGTCGCCGTGACGGAAGTTGATTTCCATCTGCGCCGTGCCGTCTTCGTGGATCAACGTGTCCAGATCCAGCTTTTGCAGTTCGCACCAGTCGTATACGTCTTCGAACAACGGGTCGAATTCGTTGGCCGCTTCAATGGAGAAGGACTGACGACCGGTTTCCGGGCGGCCGGAGCGGCCCACAGGCGGCTGCAACGGGTAATCCGGGTCGTCACTGCGCTTGGTCAGGTAAAACTCCATCTCCGGCGCCACAATCGGCTGCCAGCCGTGGTCGGCGTAGAGCTTGAGCACCTTTTTAAGCACGTTGCGCGGCGACAGCTCGATCGGGTTGCCCTGCTTGTCGTAGGTATCGTGAATCACCTGAGCAGTTGGCTCAATTGCCCACGGCACCACAAAGACTGCGTTCTGATCGGGACGGCAGACCATGTCGATGTCGGCCGGATCGAGGAGTTCGTAATAGATGTCGTCTTCGACATAGTCGCCCGTTACGGTTTGCAGCAATACGCTCTCGGGCAGGCGCATGCCCTTTTCGGCAATGAACTTGTTGGTCGGGGAGATCTTGCCGCGAGTAATCCCGGTAAGGTCGGCGATCATGCATTCGACTTCTGTGATCTTGTGGTCTTTCAACCAATCGGTGAGCTGGTCGAGGTTGTTACTCATAAATGCCTCTGGGCTGAGTGTCCTGACTTGAATAAGTCAGGCGTTTACTGACGCATCTGCGTCGCGTTGTGTTGCGCGCCGTCTGCAGGCATCTCCAAATGCCTGGAAGATGGCGAGGTAAATCGGGTTGGAGCTTACCTGCCATTCGGGGTGCCACTGAACCGCCAAAGCAAAAGCCTTGCCGTCTTTGACCGACACGGCTTCGACCAGACCGTCCGGTGCAAGGGCTTCTGCGCGTAAACCGGGGGCCAGGCGATCGATACCCTGGGTATGAATCGAGTTGACCTCGAACTCAGTGGGCAAGCCCAAAGCTGCCAACACTCCGCCCGGCTGGACGTGCATGGCGTGGCTCGGTGCATATTGCACCTCAACAGGGGCACTGGGGTCTTCGCGATGTTCGATAAAACCTTCGACTTCATGCAATTTCTGGTGAAGTGAGCCACCCAGAGCTACATTCAACTCCTGAAAGCCGCGGCAAATGCCGAGCACCGGAACGCCCGCTGCCAATGCAGCACGAATCAGGGGAAGGGTGGTGCGATCACGCTCGGGATCATGCAGCGTGTCTGGTGCGCTGGCGGGGCCGTGATACAAGTGGGGTTCAATATTGGAAGGCGACCCGGTAAAGAGCAGGCCGTCCAGACCGTCAATAATATCGGTCGGATCAATCAGTTCCGCCAGTGACGGAATGATCAGGGGCAAGCCTTTGGCGGCCACTGCAACTGCTCGCACGTACTTATCGCCAGTGATGTGATAAGGATGCAAACCGATCTGCTTGGTGCAGGCGGTGACGCCGATTAACGGCAGGCGTGACATGTAACACCCCGGTATTATTGCTGTTATGGGTTTGAATCGAGCTTAGCCTTGTTCATTTTTTTACACAACACCCCCGTAAAAAATACAACACGGCCCGCTCAAGCCTGCGGGCGCCACCCGTCAAAACAGAACAAATACGCCCCAAAAAGCGTCAAAAATGGCCTTCCGGCGCTTTTTCAGGGCAAAAAAGAGGCTGCTTGACTTCGGTATGCCGTTCGGGTTGACTGAATCCCGTAGCGCTCAATGATTGATATTTTTAACAACAAAGGTGTTGCATCATGTCGGTACCCCCGCGTGCCGTTCAGCTTAACGAAGCGAACGCGTTCCTTAAGGATCATCCTGAGGTTCTGTACGTAGACCTTCTCATTGCGGATATGAATGGTGTGGTGCGCGGCAAGCGCATCGAACGCACCAGCCTGCACAAGGTTTACGAGAAAGGCATCAACCTGCCTGCCTCTCTGTTTGCACTGGATATCAATGGCTCAACGGTGGAAAGCACCGGCCTGGGTCTGGATATCGGTGACGCAGACAGAATCTGTTATCCCATCCCCGACACCCTGTGCAACGAACCCTGGCAAAAGCGCCCTACCGCGCAACTGCTGATGACGATGCACGAACTTGAAGGTGAACCTTTCTTCGCCGACCCTCGCGAAGTACTGCGTCAAGTTGTTACCAAATTTGACGAGCTGGGCCTGACCATTTGTGCCGCTTTCGAGCTGGAGTTCTACCTGATCGACCAGGAGAACGTTAACGGTCGCCCGCAGCCACCCCGTTCGCCGATCTCCGGCAAACGCCCGCATTCGACTCAGGTTTACCTGATCGACGACCTCGATGAATACGTCGACTGCCTCCAGGACATTCTGGAAGGTGCCAAAGAGCAAGGCATCCCGGCTGACGCCATCGTTAAAGAAAGTGCCCCGGCGCAGTTCGAAGTGAACCTGCACCACGTTGCCGACCCCATCAAGGCCTGCGACTACGCGGTACTGCTCAAGCGTCTGATCAAAAACATCGCCTACGACCATGAGATGGACACCACATTCATGGCCAAGCCTTATCCGGGCCAGGCGGGCAACGGGCTACACGTTCATATTTCGATTCTGGACAAAGACGGCAAAAATATTTTTGCCAGCGAGGATCCCGAGCAGAACGCCGCATTGCGTCACGCGATCGGCGGTGTGCTCGAGACCCTACCGGCACAGATGGCGTTCCTTTGCCCCAACGTGAACTCCTACCGTCGTTTCGGCGCACAGTTCTATGTGCCCAACTCGCCGTGCTGGGGCCTGGACAACCGTACCGTGGCCATTCGCGTTCCGACCGGCTCGGCCGACTCGGTACGGATCGAACACCGGGTTGCCGGTGCCGATGCCAACCCGTATCTGTTGATGGCCTCTGTGCTGGCCGGTGTTCACCACGGTCTGACCAACAAGATCGAACCGGGCGCACCCGTCGAAGGCAACAGCTACGAGCAAAACGAGCAAAGCCTGCCGAACAACCTGCGCGATGCATTGCGTGAGCTGGATGACAGCGAAGTGATGGCCAAATATATCGACCCGAAATACATCGATATTTTTGTCGCCTGTAAAGAGAGCGAGCTGGAAGAGTTTGAACACTCCATCTCCGATCTCGAATACAACTGGTACTTGCATACCGTGTAAGCGATTGCAGTCCACGAAAAACGCCGCCGGCCTTACAGCCCGCGGCGTTTTTTCATGCTCACAGGTCTACAATGCCGGCTGCCCTTGAGGAGACGCTGATGTCCAGCCGCGCCACACCCCGAAAGCCACGCGCTCGCAGCCAGGGCCGCATCGACACGATACTTGACGCTGCCCGCACGCTGCTGACGGCGCAGGGCGTATCCAGCCTGTCGATTTACAACGTGGCAGAGCACGCACAAATCCCGCCATCGTCGGTCTATCACTTTTTCGCGGGCGTACCCGCGCTCCTTGAGGCGCTGACCGGTGATATTCACGCAGCCTTCCGCGCCTGTCTGCAGGCGCCGATCGAGCATGATGCGTTGAAAGACTGGCGTGATCTTTCGCACATTGTTGAACACCGGATGCTGACGATCTACAACGAAGATGCAGCCGCCCGGCAGTTAATTCTCGCCCAGCATGGCCTTACCGAAGTCACACAAGCCGACCGCCAGCACGACCTTGAGCTGGGGCAATTGATGCACGCGCTGTTTATGCGCCACTTTGAATTGCCAGCACTGCCACAGGACGTGGACGTGTTTGCCCTGGCGATGGAGCTGGGCGACCGCGTGTATGCACGCTCCATCCAGCTGCACGACAGCATCACCCCGCGTATGGCCGAAGAAGGCATGCGCGTGGTGGATGCTTATCTGGGGTTGTATTTGCCGCCGTTTTTGCCGAAACGCAAGAGCCCGACGGTAAACCTGTAGATACTCTGTTGCAGGTCAAGCCCTATTGTGGGAGCGAGCAGGCTCGCTCCCACAGTTGCAGTGTTCATGCCGCTGCGCTCGTCAGCGGCTACACGTCATCCCGCGCTCATCAGAACGGAGCATCACCCAAAATCGTTGCACGGTGCATCACACGGCGGTTCGGACGGTAATCGTCCACGGCGTAATGCTGGGTTACGCGGTTATCCCAAAACGCCACATCGTTCTCCTGCCAGCGCCAGCGAATGGTGTATTCCGGGCGGGTGGCATGGGCAAACAGCAACTTCAGGATCGCTTCGCTCTCTGCTTCAGACAGTTCATTGATGCGCGTGGTGAAACCTTCGTTGACGAACAACGACTTGCGCCCGCTTACCGGGTGGGTGCGGATAACCGGGTGCGACAGCGGCGGGTTATTTTTTCGGGTCTGTTCCCAGCGTGCCAAATCTTCCGGGGTCGAACCAAAGCGCTCCAGCGGGAATGACTTGGTGAAATCGTGCGTTGCGGTCAGCCCATCGAGCAGCACCTGCAACGGTTTCGACAACCCTTCAAAAGCGGCAATACCGGCTGCCCACAAAGTGTCACCACCAAAAGCCGGCAGTTGCTTGGCACTCAATACCGCGCCCATGGCCGGGGTTGGCAAAAAGGTCACGTCGGTGTGCCATACCGCGTTGTCACGCACGTCAGTCACGGCGGTGTCCAGCACCAGCACTTCCGGCTGGCCAGGCACGTTGGGGTAGATCGGGTGAATATGCAGGTCGCCAAAATTGGCGGCAAAACGGGCCTGCTGCTGCGGTGTAATCGACTGGTTCTTGAAAAACACCACATGATGCTCAAGCAATGCTTGCTCGATGGCATCACGGTGCTCAAGGCTCAGCGGTTGAGTCAGGTCGACACCCTCAATCTGGGCGCCCAGGGCAGAGCTAATCGGGGTAATGGTCAGGCTCATGATCTCTCTCTTAATCAGCGCGCCGATTAATCAGCGTCGAGTTCTGTTGTTAGTGAGCCTGGCCGTGCCACGGCACCAGCTTGCGTTGCAGGGCGCGCAGGCCCATTTCCATGGCAAAGGCGATGATGGCTATCACCAGAATCCCCAGTACCACCACATCGGTCACCAGGAACTGCGCGGCGGACTGCACCATAAAACCCAGGCCACTGGTGGCGGCGATCAGTTCGGCGGCCACCAGCGTCGACCAGCCCACGCCCAGACCGATACGCACACCGGTCAAGATATCCGGCAAGGCGCTCGGCAAAATCACATGGCGAATCAACTGCCAGCGCGTCGCACCCAACGACTGCGCAGCACGGACCTTGGCCGGGTCAACGGTACGCACGCCGGTGGCGGTGGCAATCGCGATCGGGGCGAAAATCGCCAGGTAAATCAGCAGCACTTTCGACAGCTCGCCAATACCGCACCAGATCACGATCAGTGGCAAATAGGCCAATGGCGGGATTGGGCGATAGAACTCGATCAGCGGATCGAAAATTCCCCGCGCAATGCGGTTGTGGCCAATGGCGATGCCCACCGGCACTGCCGTCAGAATCGCAAAGCCCAGACCCAGGCCGATACGGCTCAAGCTCGCGCCCAGGTGCTGCCACAGGGTGGAATCCATATAGCCGGTGGTCGCCAGCAGCCAGCCTTTTTGCAACACGGCAGAGGGCGGCGGCAGAAACAGGGGTTCAATCAGACCGGCAGCGGTAACGGCCCACCATACGGCGATCAGGGTGACGAGGGTCAGCACGCTGATCCAGCGTGTGCTCAGGCTGCGCTTGACCGGGCGTGGGGTGTGGGGCGCGGCAACCGGGTTGGCGGCGACTGCTTCATAACTGCTCATGCGCGCTCCTGCCGCTGGGCGGCACCGCGTTGTGAAAACACGCGATCAAGCACGTGCTCACGGGTTTCAATAAAGCGAGGGTCGGACTTGATCGAACGTGCCGATTCGCCGGCGTTGTAGCGCTGGCCAAAATCCAGGCTCAGACGCTCAACAATGCGGCCGGGGTTGGGCGCCAGCAAAATCAGGTCAGTGGCCAGAAACACCGCTTCTTCAATGTCGTGGGTAATCAGAAATACCGGCTTGTCGGTACGTCGGCACACTTGCAGCAACAGTTCCTGCATCTGCTCACGGGTGAACGCATCGAGGGCACCGAAGGGCTCATCCATCAGCAATACGCGAGGGTCGGCAGCCAGCGCGCGGGCCAGGCCCACCCGCTGTTTTTGACCGCCAGACAGCTCCCATACGCGGCGCTTTTCAAAGCCGGACAAATCCACCAGCGAAAGCATTTCACGGGCACGGGCTTCGCGCTTGTCCCGTGGCACACCGGCCAGCTCAAGGCCGAAAGCCACGTTGGCCAGTACGTCTTGCCAGGGCAGCAACACATCGTCCTGAAACACCACACCGCGCTCGGCACTCGGGCCGTGGACGGGTACGTTGTCGAGGGTAATTCGACCAGCGCTGGGCTCGACGAAGCCAGCGATCAGGTTCAACAAGGAGGTCTTGCCGCTGCCCGACGGGCCAAGTGCGACCAGCAGTTGCTGTGGCCCGAGGCTGACGGAAATATCCGACAGCACCGGCTCAGCGGCGCCCGGGTACTGTGCGCTGATGCGCTCCAGTGTTAACAAGGCCATGACGGTCGACTCCTCAGCGGCGTTGATTATTGAGTAACAAAAGTGGCGTTGACCGACGGCGCGTAGTCCGGCAGTACAGCGTCGACTTTTTTCTGCTCTTTCAGGAAGGCAGCAGTGTCGGCCAGGGCTTTGGTAGTCGGTGCGCCCAGCAATACCACCTGATCAGCCGCCAACGGGTAGACGTTGCCTTGCAGCAGCAGCGGGATATCGGCGGCCTTGGCGCCCGAGAGCTTCACAACCTTGTCGATATTGCCCTGATTGGCCAGCCAGGCTTTTGGGTCCTTGTGGTAGTCGGCGTAGGCATCCAGAGTCACTTTGGCGAACTGCTTAACGACTTCCGGGTGCTTGGCGGCGTAGTCCTTGCGCACGATCCAGGCATCAAAAGTCGGCGCACCGAGCTTGCCCAGCTCACCGGAAGTGATCAGCACTTTGCCGTTCTCTTTGGCAGTGCCCAAAGCCGGGTCCCATACATAGGTGGCGTCAATATCGCCACGCTTCCAGGCCGCGACAATGGCAGGCGGTGCGAGATTCAGAATCTGTACTTTCGAAGGGTCGATGTTCCAGTGCTTCAATGCAGCCAGCAGGCTGTAGTGACCGGTGGACACAAACGGCACGGCTACTTTTTTGCCGACCAGGTCCTGCGGGCCGTTGATACCGGAGCCGTTGCGGGCGACCAGGGCTTCAGAACCGCCCAACTGAGTGGCGATCAAAAAGGTTTCGACCGGTACGTTACGGGTCACGGCGGCGGTGAGCGGGCTCGAACCCAGGTAGGCAATCTGCACATCACCCGAGGCAATGGCCGCAATGATGTCTGCGCCGTTATCGAATTTGCGCCAGTTGATCTTGGCGTCGGTGGCTTTTTCGTAAGCACCGTCGGCCTGGGCGACTTTGGCCGGGTCAACGGTGGTTTGGTAAGCCACGGTGACATCCGAGCTGGCAGCCTGCGCGAAGAAGCTGGCACCCGCCAGAGACAAAGCAGCCAAAAGGCGTAGGGGAGAGTGCAGTTTCATCAGGTAGCTCCTCGGCAGGTGGCCGGATATCGGCTGGATGCGAGGTTAAATGATCTAAGAATCAGTAAATAAATAACTTTTAAGCATTAGCTTATGTAGTTACGCAACATACAGGCGCGCACCCGCGCCCTAACTGCCAGGGCGTTTTAGCCAGCGGGTGATTAGGTCGAGTGTTTAATAACCAAAGGCTATTAAAAGATTCATGAAATTATGTTTAGAAATTAGACAAAAGACCGATAGCATTCCCACGCGCGCGTGTAGGAGAAACCCTGCTATATGCCTATTTGATCTGAAAAGATCAGAAACAATTCTTTTTAGGTTTATTAAATAGTCATTAACCTGCGCACAAACGACGAATGATTAGACAAAGGTCGTAGCCATGATGGGTTGCGATTGACTTGCCGGTCACCGTCTGGCGCTAATCGCGCATCTGCAGCACCCAGGCATCAGATCCGGGGCTGAGGAACTACAAAAATTAGAAACGCAAAGGAGCAACACAATGCACAAGTCCACCTTGGCCATCGCTGTGGCCGTAGGATTGTTGGCACAACAAGCCAGCGCTGCCGGCTTTATCGAAGACAGCAAGGCCACGCTGAAGCTGCGTAACTTCTATATCAATAACGATAACCGTGACTCGGGCACCAAAGCTGCCGGTGCGCAAAGCAAGACTGAAGAATGGGGCCAGGGCTTCCAGCTGGACTTCACTTCGGGCTTCACCCAGGGCACAGTCGGTTTCGGTATTGATGCCATTGGCCTGTTGGGCGTCAAGCTCGACTCCAGCGCTGGCAAACACGGCAACCCTACCGGCGCAAACTATGGCGGTTCGGTGTTCCCAAGCGATGGCAACCACGCTGTAGACGATTTCTCCAGCCTGGGCCTGACCGCAAAAGCCAAAGTGTCCCAGACCGAACTGCGCATCGGTACCCTGCAGCCTAAACTGCCGGTTATCGTTAGCAACGACGGTCGCATGCTGCCGCAAACCTTCCAGGGTGGCCAGATCACTTCCAGCGAGTTCAAGGACCTGACCTTCACCGGCGGCCAGATCGAGCACGCCAAGGGCCGTAACTCGAGCAACAACGAAGGCCTGTCGATTGCCGGCGCGAACAATTCCATTACGGGCAAGTTCGTTAACAAGTTCTACTACGGCGGTGTGGACTACAAGGTCAACAAAGACCTGTTGCTGCAGTACTACTACGGCAACCTGGAAGATTTCTACAAACAAAACTTCCTGGGTCTGGTTCACAACTGGTCCATCGGTCCGGGCGTGTTGAAATCTGACCTGCGCTACTTCAACAGCACCGACGACGGCAAGAACGGCCACGACTCTGCGTATTACACCACCGGTGATTACGCCAACAGCTCTGCAGGTAGCGGCAAGGGCAAGGTCGACAACAACCTGATCAGCGGCCTGTTCCTGTACACCGTTGAAGGTCACACCTTTGGTGGCGGTTATCAGGTGAGTAACGGCAGCAGCGACTTCCCGTTCCTGAACCAGGGCGACGGTGCATCGGCGTACATCCCTACCGATATGCAGATCTCGAAGTTCGCCCGTGCTGGCGAGCGTACCTGGCAGGCGCGTTACTCGTATGACTTCGCCAAAGTCGGCGTACCTGGCCTGACGGCGGGCGCGGTTTACCTGCGTGGCGACAATATCGACACCTACAACAGCAAAAATGTGCAAACCAGCAATGGCTCTTCCGAGTGGGAACGCGATATCACCGTGGCTTACGTGATCCAGGAAGGCACGCTGAAAAATCTGGGCTTCATGTGGAAAAACGCCATGTGGCGCAACGATATTGCTGGCCAGCGCGACCAGGACGAAAACCGTCTGATCGTGAGCTACTCGATCCCGTTGCTGTAAGCGTGATTTAGTACAAAGTAAGAAAAATCCTGCCCGGCGCAATGCCGGGCAGGGTGTTTACCGAAGACCTCAACGGTCAATTCGCAACACATTAATAGTCGCAGCTCCCTGCCGCTCCCCTTGCCTAAACCAGAACCCACAGTGGCCCCACGCCTGGGCCGCGTCCAATGAAACAGTTTTTAATATCTCTTTTTGTTCTAATCAAATCGATATTTATTCTTTTTAATTATCTCCTGATGCATGCAGAGTGGCTCCAACACGCCCCGCCATTGCCAATAAAAAGGAGCTGCACCATGAGCCTCAGACTCGGCGACATCGCCCCCGATTTCGAACAGGATTCCAGCGCCGGCAAGATCCGTTTCCATGAATGGCTGGGCGACAGCTGGGGCGTGTTGTTTTCGCACCCGGCGGACTTCACCCCGGTGTGCACCACCGAACTGGGTTTTACCGCCAAGCTCAAGGACGAGTTTGCCAAGCGCGGCGTCAAAGCCATCGCACTGTCGGTAGACCCGGTGGACTCACACCACAAGTGGATCGAAGACATCAACGAAACCCAGAATACCGTGGTCAACTTCCCGATCCTGGCCGATGCCGATCGCAAGGTGTCTGACCTCTACGACCTGATTCACCCCAATGCCAGCGACACCCTGACCGTGCGCTCGTTGTTCGTGATTGATCCGAACAAAAAAATCCGCCTGACCATTACCTACCCGGCTAGCACCGGTCGCAACTTCAACGAAATTTTGCGGGTGATCGACTCGTTGCAACTGACCGACAGCCACAAAGTGGCCACCCCGGCGAACTGGCAGGACGGTGACGAGGTCGTGATCGTGCCGTCGCTCAAGGACGAAGACGAAATCAAGCGTCGCTTCCCCAAGGGCTACCGCGCCGTGAAGCCCTACCTGCGCCTGACGCCGCAGCCGAACAAGTAAAACCAACCTCATACCCTGTGGGAGCGGGCTTGCTCGCGATGATGGCGCCGCGGTTTTTTCTGATACACCGCGCCGATCCCATCGCGAGCAAGCCCGCTCCCACAAACATGCAACCGTGTCTTCAACAGGGTTTTTGGCCGTTTCGACGGCCTTTTTTTTGCTTTCGATTTAACAAAAAGGCATATGCATTTTAAGAATAAACAAATGAATAAATATGATTTATAGATATATAAATCACCTGTTATGGTCTGTTCACTCAAGCGAAAACGCTGACAGCGAATTGCACATATTCATTCAAGGAAACGTCTAGATGCTGGTCGTGACACTCGGAGGAAGCCCAAGCCAACGTTCCCGCTCAGGAGTGTTGCTGGACCACGCCAAACGCTGGCTCAACCAGCAAGGCGTTGAAGTGGTGAGCTATCAGGTACGCGACTTTCCGGCCGAGGACTTGCTGCACGCACGCTTCGACAGCCCGAAAATCATCGACCTGCTGCAACAGATCGAAAACGCCGATGGCCTGGTGATTGCCACCCCGGTGTACAAAGCCTCGTTCAGCGGCGCGCTGAAAACCGTGCTCGACCTGCTGCCCGAACGCGCCCTGAGCCACAAAGTGGTACTGCCTATCGCCACCGGTGGCAGCATCGCCCACATGCTGGCCGTGGACTACGCCCTCAAGCCAGTACTGTCGGCACTCAAGGCCCAGGAAATGCTTCAGGGCATTTTTGCCGAAGACAGCCAGATTGCTTACGGCGAAGGCGGCGCACAAGCGCAACTGGTGCCGATTCTGGAACAGCGCCTGCAAGAGTCACTCGAACAGTTCTACAGCGCCCTGGCGCGACGCCCCAAGCCTCTGGACCCGAGCATCCTCAACGAGCGTCTGGTGACGGCTCGCTGGAGTATCTGAAACAGCATTTTTCCCACCGATAAAAGCTCCACCACCTTACTGATCCGCTAACGGCCCAGCAGGTGCTACCCGAATCCCGAACAACAAAAAAGGAGAGCGCCATGCGCCCTGTCATTTTGCGTCGTGGTCTGGTCGCACTCTTAGCTGCGGCTGTGTCCTTCGGTGCTGTTACCCAGGCCCAAGCCGATACCCTGCGCATCGGCTATCAGAAATACGGCACGCTGATGCTGCTCAAGGCCAAAGGCACGCTGGACAAGCGCCTGGCCGAGCAGGGCGTTGACGTGCAATGGACCGAATTCCCCGGTGGCCCGCAATTGCTTGAAGGCCTGAACGTGGGCTCCATCGACTTCGGCGTGACCGGCGAAACCCCGCCCGTGTTCGCCCAGGCCGCCGGCGCCGACTTGCTCTACGTCGCCTACGAGCCACCAGCCCCCACCAGCGAAGCGATTCTGGTGCCGAAGGATTCGACCATCACCTCGGTCAAAGATCTCAAAGGCAAAAAAGTCGTCCTCAACAAAGGCTCCAACGTGCACTACCTGCTGGTGCGCGCCCTTGAAGACGCCGGCCTTAAATACACCGATATCCAGACCGTGTTCCTGCCCCCCGCCGATGCCCGTGCTGCCTTTGAACGCGGCAGTGTCGATGCCTGGGTAATCTGGGACCCGTACCAGGCAGCCGCCGAACAACAGCTGCAAGCGCGCACCCTGCGTGACGCCAGTGGCATCGCTGACAACCATCAGTTCTATCTGGCTACCAAGCCTTATGCCGAACAGCACCCCAAGGTGATCGAAACCCTGGTCGATGAAGTACGCACTATTGGCGAATGGGCCAAGGCCCACCCCGAGGACGTGACAAAACAAGTCGCACCACTGCTGGGCCTGTCTCCTGAGATCACCCTCACGGCGGTCAAACGCCAGGGCTACGGCGCACAGTTTCTGACCCCGGAAGTGGTCAATGCGCAGCAAAAAATCGCCGACAGTTTTTACCAGCTCAAGCTGATCCCCAAGCCGCTGGTTGTGAAAGACGTGATCTGGACGCCCCCGGCCAATCTGGCCAAAGCCAACTAACGCTTGCTGCCCCTAATTAGGAGACCACTCCATGAGCCTCAATATTTTCTGGTTCCTGCCTACCCACGGTGATGGCCATTACCTTGGCACCTCCGAAGGCGCCCGCGCCGTTGACTACGGTTACCTGCAACAAGTCGCGCAGGCTGCTGACCGCCTGGGCTTTGGCGGGGTACTGATTCCTACAGGTCGTTCGTGCGAAGACTCATGGCTGGTGGCGGCATCGCTGATTCCGGTAACCCAGCGCCTGAAATTTCTCGTAGCCCTGCGCCCGGGCATTGTGTCGCCCACCGTTGCAGCGCGTCAGGCCGCGACCCTGGACCGTTTGTCCGGTGGCCGCGCCCTGTTCAACCTGGTCACCGGCGGCGACCCGGAAGAGCTGGCCGGTGATGGTTTGTTCCTCAGCCACGAAGAGCGTTATCAGGCCTCGGTAGAGTTCACCCGCATCTGGCGCCGTGTGCTTGAAGGCGAAACCGTGGACTACGATGGTGAACACATCACCGTCAAAGGCGCCAAGCTGCTTTACCCGCCGATTCAGCAACCGCGGCCACCGCTGTATTTCGGCGGGTCTTCGGAAGCCGCACAGGATCTGGCCGCCGAACAAGTGGAAATGGTTCTGACCTGGGGCGAGCCACCGGCTGCCGTTGCAGAAAAAATCGAACAGGTGCGCGCCAAGGCCGCCAAATTGGGCCGCACCGTACGTTTCGGCATTCGTTTGCACGTAATTGTGCGTGAAACCAACGAGGAGGCTTGGAAGGCCGCCGACAAACTGATCTCGCATCTGGACGACGACACCATCGCCCGTGCCCAGGCCTCGCTGTCGCGCTTTGACTCGGTGGGCCAGCAGCGTATGGCCGCCCTGCACGGCGGCAGCCGCGACAACCTCGAAGTCAGCCCTAACCTGTGGGCAGGCGTGGGCCTGGTACGGGGCGGCGCTGGTACGGCGCTGGTCGGGGATGGTCCGACCGTGGCCGCACGGGTTCAGGAATACGCCGACCTGGGCATCGACACCTTTATTTTCTCCGGTTACCCGCACCTGGAAGAGTCCTACCGTGTGGCCGAGTTGTTGTTCCCGCACCTGGATATCGAACGCCCGGAACTGCCAAAAAGTGCAGGCTACGTGAGCCCGTTTGGCGAAATGGTCGCCAATGACATCCTCCCTAAAGCCGCGTCGCAGAGCTGAGGTCGCCATGAGTTCAGGCAAGGCCTCGGGCCTCAAAAATATCGGTCACACCCTGGCGCCCTGGGCCTTGCCGGTCTTGCTGCTGGCAGTGTGGCAGCTGTCCGTGTCAGCGGGCTGGCTGTCGACACGCATCCTGCCCGCCCCCAGTGCCGTGATCACGGCCGGCGTCGAGCTGGTGCGCAGTGGCGAAATCTGGAAACACCTGGCCATCAGCGGCTGGCGCGCCGGGCTCGGCTTTGTGATCGGTGGCAGCATCGGTCTGGCGCTGGGCTTTATCACCGGCCTGTCGAAATGGGGTGAACGCCTGCTCGACAGCTCGGTGCAAATGATCCGCAACGTGCCGCATCTGGCGCTGATTCCGCTGGTCATCCTGTGGTTCGGCATCGACGAGTCTGCGAAGATTTTTCTGGTGGCGCTGGGGACTTTATTCCCGATCTACCTCAACACTTACCACGGCATCCGCAACGTTGACCCGGCGCTGGTGGAAATGGCGCGCAACTATGGCCTGTCCGGTTTCAGCCTGTTCTGGCAGGTGATCTTGCCGGGCGCGCTGCCGTCGATCCTGGTGGGTGTGCGCTTTGCCCTGGGCTTTATGTGGCTGACGTTGATCGTGGCCGAAACCATCTCCGCCAGCTCCGGTATTGGCTACCTGGCGATGAACGCCCGGGAGTTCCTGCAAACCGACGTGGTGGTGCTGGCGATTGTTTTGTACGCAGTGCTCGGCAAACTGGCCGACACCGCAGCCCGGGGGCTGGAGCGCATCTGGTTGCGCTGGCACCCGGCGTATCAAGTGGTTAAAGGCGGTGCAGCATGACAGCTCAACAACCTCCACGTTTGCGCCAGGGCATACCGCTGGCCATCAACGGCTTGCAGAAGGCATTCGGTGAGCGCCTGGTGCTACGTGATATCAACCTGCATATCCCGGCAGGGCAGTTTGTCGCCATCGTAGGCCGCAGCGGGTGCGGCAAAAGCACCCTGATGCGTTTGCTGGCCGGCCTGGATCAGCCCACTGCAGGCCAGTTGCTGGCCGGTAGTGCGCCCCTGCAAGAGGCCCGTGAAGACACGCGCCTGATGTTTCAGGAAGCGCGTTTACTGCCCTGGAAAAAAGTCATCGACAACGTGGGCCTGGGCCTTAAGGGCGACTGGCGGCCAAAGGCACTCAAGGCACTGGAAGAAGTCGGCCTGGCCGAGCGCGCCAATGAATGGCCGGCAGCACTCTCGGGCGGTCAGAAGCAGCGCGTGGCCCTGGCCCGCGCCCTGATCCACCAACCGCGCCTGCTGCTGCTTGACGAGCCGCTGGGCGCGCTGGATGCCCTGACCCGCATCGAAATGCAGCAACTGATTGAACGCCTGTGGCGCCAGCATGGTTTTACCGTATTGCTGGTGACCCATGACGTGAGCGAAGCCGTCGCGATTGCCGACCGTGTCATTTTGATTGAAGAAGGCCAGGTAGGGCTGGACCTCACGGTCGACCTGCAACGCCCACGGCTACGCGGCTCGCATCGTCTGGCGGCACTGGAAACCGAAGTACTGAACCGTGTTCTTGCACTGCCTGGCTCGCCACCTGAGCCGGAACCCGTTGCACCGCTGCCTACGCAACTGCGCTGGGCGCAATAAACCCACTTTCTATCCCAAGACAGGAATCGACACCATGACCATTAAAGCCATCAACGTTCGCAACCAGTTCAAAGGCCACATCAAGGAAATCGTACTGGGCGACGTGCTGTCGGAAATCGACGTACAAACGGCGTCGGGCATCGTGACTTCGGTGATCACCACCCGCTCGGTCAAGGAGCTGGAGCTGGTGGTCGGTAGCGAAGTGATCGCGTTCGTAAAGTCCACTGAAGTGTCCATCGCCAAGTTGTAAATCATGGGTGATTCACAGCCCCGAACGGCGTAAGCCCTTCGGGGTTTTTTGTGCCTGAAAATCGCCCTCAAATCCTGGGGGTCATGGCTGTGGCCGCTCATCAGCGATAAACAGCGCAACAAATTCTTGGCCGCCTGAATGCGCTGCTCGGCACTGGCCAGCAGGGCAGATACAGAGGCGCGGGGATCGATCAATAAAACATGGGAACCGACGGGATTGTCGGTTTGGGGAACGTACTGGGACATGCTTTAACTCCTAAGAAAAGGAGCCACCTCAATCAGCTTGCACGCAGAAAGAGGCTAGCAATTGTGCGCGGGTGTGCAAGACCGGTCCCAGATAACCCGGCAGACCCGAAGATCTCCCGCGCACAACCGCCATAACGCCGATTGCAGGCGCAGAGCCTACCAAGCGAAATGAAAAGTTGGAAATCTGAGAGTCAGGCTTGCACGCCTGATCGCTGATGTTCAGCGATGGAGCGGACTATAGGCAGCCCGCCTGGGCATCACAATGGGGTAACGCGGGTGAAAGCCCGATCCCACATAAGTGCGCGAAAGGTCTGTAGAAATCGCAGCGCCTGCATCGCGAGCAAGCCCGCTCCCACAGGTTTGACGAGCATCCACACATGGTGAGAACACCCAAAACCTGTGGGAGCGGGCTTGCTCGCGATGGCATCAGCCCGGTGATTCAGGCCGTCACAGCAGCCTGAATCACCACCAAACCAATCAGCGCACCAAATGCAAAAACTGCAGATGGCGTTCGTACTGGTCGAGGATATCGTTGATGATCTGCTCTTTGGTGTAGCCCGTCAGGTCGTAGTCCTGGCTGCCTTCGGCCAGATGCACTTCAGCACGGTAGTAACGGCGATTACGCAGTTGCTCCTTTTTGCCAAAGCCACCCCGGGCGAAGGACGGCGTGAAGTAGCCACGCATCTGCACCTGGTAGATAAACGGATGTTCATCCCCATGACCGATTTCCAGGCTCACGTTGTCGTTGGCCGGGTCTGGCTGGGTGACAACGTTAAGGCCTTTCTCCCGGAACACCGCACTCACTTCTTCAATCGCCGGGCGCACGGTGGTGTCCATAAAACGGTACACCTCGTCCCGCGACGGGAAGTGCACGGCCTGGCTCAAGCGCTGGCGCCAGCCACCACGACGCGAGTGCGAAACCGGCGCCAGGGAGTGGGTCTGCGCAATCTTCTTCTGCGACTCAAGGTAGAACGCCTTGTGCAGGCCCCACATCATCAGCAGCAAAATCAGCGAGAACGGTAACGAGGTCAGTACTACCGCTGACTTGAGCGCATCGATACTGCCCGAGAACAGCAGCGCACTGGTGACCAGCGCAGTCATCGCGCCCCAGAACACCCGCAGCCATTTCGGGCCGTCTTCGTCCGCGTTATTGCCACGGGCCGAGAGGGTGGACAGCACCACAGTACCGGAGTCAGCCGAGGTCACGAAGAACACGAAGCTGATAAACACCGTCACCGCGATAACGGTCTTGCTCCACGGATAGGTCTCAAGCAGCAGGTACAGCGTACGCGACGGGTCATCGATAGCCGACTGGCCAAGGGCGACCATGCCGTGGTTGAGCACCTGGTCGATGGCGCTGTTGCCGAAAATAGACATCCACGCCAGGGTAAAGCCCAGCGGAATAAGCAGCACGCCGAACACGAACTCGCGGATGGTCCGGCCACGGGAAATACGCGCAATAAACAGACCTACAAAGGGCGACCATGCGATCCACCAGGCCCAATAGAACACGGTCCAGCCGCCCAGCCAGTCACTTGGCTTGTCGTAGGCATACACATCGAAACTCTTGGTGGGCAGTGCACCCAGGTAGTCACCGATGTTCTGCACCAGAGTGTTGAGCAAGTGCTGGGTGGGGCCGGCGAACAACACAAACAGCAGCAGGGCACAGGCCAGCAGCATGTTGATGTCGGACATCACCCGCACGCCCTTGTCGACACCGGCAATGGCCACCAGAATCGCGGCGCCCATCATCAACGTGATCAGGCCCACTTGCACCCATTGGGTATGGGGCATTCCGAACAGGTAGTCGAGGCCGGAGTTGAGGTGCAGCACCCCAAAGCCCATGTCGGCACCCAGGCCGAATACCGTAGCGATAATGCCGAAACCATCCACCGCATAACCGATGGGGCCGTTGATGCGCTTGCCGATCAGCGGGTAGAGCGCCGAGCGCAGCGCCAACGGCAGGTTATGCCGGTAGGCGAAGTAGGCCAGCGCCATGCCGACGAACGCGAACACACCCCAACCGTGCAGGCCCCAGTGCAGGAACAGCAGCTGCATGCCCTGGCGCGCAGCCTCGGCATTGCCGGCCGGGCCCTGCGGCGGGTTGAGCATATGGGTGAGGGGTTCGGACACACAGAAGAAAAATAGCGTGATGCTGATCCCGGCGGCGAACAACATGCCCGCCCAGGACAGGTAACTGAACTCGGGTTCGTCGTGGTCGGCACCGAGCTTGATCTTGCCGTAGCCGGACAAGGCGGTGACGACCACGAAGATCAGATACAGGGTCATCGCTAACATGTAGTACCAGCCGACCGTGTTGGCCGCCCAGTTTTGTGCGGCCAGCAGCCATTCGCCGGCAGCGGCAGGCATGGCGATGACCACCACACCGAAGATCAGGATAAACGCGGCGGCAAAGTAGAACACCGGCGGGTTCATGCGGATCGAGGACGTCTCGGACGTGATCGGTACACTCATTGGATGTGCACCTTATAGAGGTAAAACGGGATCAAAAAGAGCGGATTCGGCAAGGGTTAGCCTCCTGTTGTGAGCGGGCAGCGGACCACCGGTTTAACTTGAACAAGCATTCAAGTTAAACATGGATGGCCTTTCAGCACTAATCGCTGCCCGCAGCTGCACGCCTGATACGTTAGCTCATGGCAAGGTATGACACATGGCCATGATCATCGTTCAGCCGTTATAGCGTGGGGCTATCAGGGGAGGCGGGGGTGGTTGAAGGCGAAAGATTTTATGGCCGTGAAAAAAATTTCAAATCCAGGCAAATGCCGGATGACATCAAGCAAAACATCAGCAAAACCGCCGCCCCAACTCACGCATGCTCATTCCATATTTTCAGGGCTCAAGGATCAATCCTCAGTCGCCCCCCACCGCCACTGTAATGTCCGCCATTGTCGTACCCGGCGGCTGTAGTTGGTGGCCGTCCGCCACCTCCGCGGCGTCTTCGACGGCGGGCAGGTGGTTGTGTTGGCATCTGGACAGGAGGTAATGGCATTACAATCTTTGGAGGAGGAGAGGTGGGGGCAGGTGCGGGGTAATAGGGAACCACTGGCTTGCCAAAAATATACTCCTTAACTTGTGTTATCGAGCCGCCAAAAATCTTAACCAGTTTGGCTGATCCTAACTTAACGATGGCGCCAGAGTTTTCAATAGACTCAATGCGTCTGATCCAACGAGCAGCCATTTGTCGGCCCTCACTGGAAGCTGAAATAGACGCAATATGCATAAACATATAAGTCTCTGCCGCAAGCTCCAACTCGGCCTGAGTATTACCGGCCGAGTCCAGCACCCGCTGCCAATATTCTTCGCGTTTACCTCCGGTAAAATAGTAAATACGGAGTTAAGCGTCCATGCATCTGCTGTGTAGCCAGCAGAGATAAATACATCACTATGAAACTTCCAAACTTCTTGATAATTAATATCTCGAACTACTTCCAGCTGTTCGTCTTCAATTTGACTTTTCAACACCTTCAAATACTCACCGTCGAGCCGATACCATCGTTAATCCACTTTTGATCACACGTACAGGGTTCATCTTCACGCATGAAATTGCACTCTATAATGACCTGCTCCGCAGCCTTGGCATCAGTCCAATAGAGCGAGACTCTGCCTTGGCCTATATAGCCTGAGTCGGTTGCATTTAATTCATAAAACAACCCTAACGCTTCATCAAATTTGTCTCGCTGATCATCGGAAACTTTACGCTGCCTAATTATGAAATCGATCATAGAGGCTGCATTGACCTCACGAGTTGGACCTGGGTACAGAGACACACTGATAAATCCAGGGCGGATCTCCATACTGTAAGCAGGCTCCATGCTAGGCCATAACAACTCGAACCCCAAACTAACTAAATTTGCATCACACCCCTTTTTATTATTTATAAACCCCTTTTCCCAGGAGCTTTTCCCTTCATATTCTGGCCAAAAAAACATATAAGCTTTGGAAATTTCAAATACTGTTCCCGATAATTTTCCACACGCCAGGGCATAGGTTAGTTCATGAGGTTGCTTACCGTCTACAATCCAGAACCAGTGAAAACTGGAAGCAATAACTACCAGCGACGACTTAACCAGTGCCGACCATACATAGAGATAAATAAGTGCTAAAAACGGCATAACAATAAACATGGCTTAATCTTCTCGCACCGCCAGCCCCGAACATGCGATATTAAAAACCTTATATATCGTGCATATTCAAACGTTAGACCCGGTATAAAAATATAACCACAGCGAAGCCGCCGTACTTAATGTCGGATATTTCCGTAACTAATAATTTTATGTAGGAGAGGGTTAAACCGGGCGCTGAACTGCGCGCCCCCGTTTAAAAAACAGACAAATCCAGCGGCCGAATCGCGCCCATCCAGATTGCATGGTCGGTGTGGTCCAGCAGGTCATTGCCGGTATCGGGATGCATAAACACCACCAAACCGTGCCGGTAGAGCGCCAGCCACGGCAGGACGACTCCGATCAGTTCAGGGCCGAAAGCCAGTTGGCAGCTCCAGTCCGGGTGCGGGCCCACCGGGCGCTCGTGGACGCGGCCCATGGTGACGCCAAACAGTCGCCTGGCCTCTTCGCACAAGGCGCGCGCCTGATCGATGGTCGAAGCGTCGAAGTAGACATGGGCGTGGTAGCCCTTGATTCGCTGCATAAGTACCTCTTGCCCTCACCCCGCCCTCTCCCGGAGGGAGAGGGGCTGCTTTAAAGCGCCAGCAACCGGCGCAATTCAGCCAGCGCCGGTGCAGTATCCGGACGCACCCCGCGCCACAGATAAAACGCCTCGGCGGCCTGTTCGGCCAGCATGCCCAAACCATCCATCACCTGACCCGCGCCATGCCCGCTGGCCCACACGCAAAACGGCGTCGGCTCCTTGCTATACATCATGTCGTAGCACAGGGTTTTACCCGGCTCGATCAGGCTGCTGGCAATGGGGGGCAGTTCGCCGCTCAGGCTGGCCGAGGTGGCATTGATAATCAGGTCGACCGGCTCGTGCAGCCAGTCAAAACCGCTTGCAGCCACCGGGCCCAGGTCGCTGAACAACTCGGCCAGCAACTCGGCTTTTTCAACGGTGCGGTTGGCGATGGTGACCGAGGCCGGCCCTTCAGCCAGCAGCGGCTCCAGCGCACCCCGCACCGCACCGCCCGCACCCAGGATCAGGATGCGCTTACCCTTGAGGCTGAAACCGGCATTGACCGTCAGGTCGCGCACCAGCCCTGCACCATCGGTGTTGTCCCCCAGCAAAACGCCATCGGCCAATTTGCTCAGGGTGTTGACCGCTCCTGCTCGCTGGGCCCGAGCTGTCAGTTGATCCGCCAGGCGGTAGGCGTCTTCTTTGAAAGGCACTGTCACATTGGCGCCACGCCCCTGCAGGAAAAACTCCGTTGCGCAGCCAGCAAAATCATCCAGTGGTGCCAGCAAGGTGTCGTACTGCATGGCCTGGCCAGTTTGCTCGGCAAACAGGCGATGCAGCACCGGGGATTTGCTATGGGCAATCGGGTTACCAAAAACAACGTAACGGTCCATCAGGCAAGCTCCTCGGGCAGTGTCAGGCGTTGGCCAACCAGTCGCGGTCTTGCAGGAAGTAATCCGTCAGGCGCGCTTCCGGGCTTTCCGGTTCCGCTTTCCAGTCATAAGCCCAGCGCACTTGCGGTGGCAGGGACATCAGGATCGACTCGGTGCGACCGCCCGATTGCAGGCCAAACAGGGTGCCACGGTCATAGACCAGGTTGAATTCCACATAGCGTCCACGGCGGAATTCCTGGAACTCACGCTGCTCGGCAGTGTATTCGTCGTTTTTGCGGCGCTGAACGATCGGCAGGTAGGCGTCGATATAGGCATCACCAATGGCGCGAATAAAAGCGAAACAGGTGTCGAAATCCCACTCGTTCAGGTCATCAAAAAACAGGCCGCCAATACCACGGGGCTCATTGCGATGCTTGATATGGAAGTAGGTGTCACACCACGCCTTGTAGCGCGGGTACACATCGGCACCAAATGGCGCACAGGCCTGCTCGGCCACGCGGTGCCAGTGCACGCAGTCTTCTTCAACGCCATAGTAAGGGGTGAGGTCAAAGCCGCCACCGAACCACCAGACCGGTTCTTCGCCTTCTTTCTCAGCGATGAAAAAACGTACGTTGGCGTGGGAAGTTGGCACATGCGGGTTGTGCGGGTGGATCACCAGCGACACACCGAGGGCTTCAAAGCCACGGCCCGCAAGTTCAGGGCGATGAGCACTGGCCGACGGTGGCAGGCCGCTGCCAAACACATGGGAAAAGTTGACCCCGCCTTTCTCGATGACGTGGCCGTTTTCGATTACACGGGTACGACCGCCACCACCCGCCGGGCGCTCCCAGGCGTCTTCAACGAACTGGGTGCCGCCGTCTTCCGTTTGCAATGCGTTGCAAATGCGGTCTTGAAGGTCGAGCAGGTAGGCTTTTACAGCCTCGGTGCGAGTAGTCATGACATCACCTTAAATCGGGCAAAGCGACGCGGCGTGCGGGGCCGGCGGCAAAGGGGGGCTAGCATAACACCGCACTCCGGCTCACCGCAGTTGACGAAGATCACGCTTCAGCGTTGGATGGTGGCTTCGTGAAATGAGCGAGGACAGTGCAGATGGCAAAGCGTATCCAGTTTCGGGCCCACGGCGGCCCTGAAGTGCTTGAGTATGTCGATTACCAACCCGCCGAGCCGGGCCCGCAGCAAGTTCGGGTGCGCAATCAGGCCATCGGTCTGAATTTCATCGATACCTATTACCGGGGTGGCTTGTACCCGCTGGCTGAACTGCCGTCCGGTCTGGGCAATGAAGGGGCAGGGATCGTTGATGCGGTGGGCAGTGACGTGCGCAACGTGAACGTCGGCGATCGCGTCGCTTACGGCACCGGGCCGCTGGGGGCATACAGTGAACTGCACGTTTTGCCTGCAGCCAATGTGGTGAAACTGCCCGAGGATATTTCCTTTGAACAAGCCGCCGCAGTGATGCTCAAGGGCCTGACAACCCAGTACCTGCTGCGTCAGACCTACGAACTCAAAGGGGGTGAAACCATCCTGTTCCACGCTGCTGCAGGCGGGGTAGGTTCGATTGCCTGCCAATGGGCGAAAGCCTTGGGCGTGAAATTGATCGGCACGGTCAGCTCAGCCGAAAAAGCCGCCCACGCCAAAGCTCTGGGCGCGTGGGAAACCATCGACTACAGCCACGAGGATGTTGCCAAGCGTGTACTGGAATTGACCGACGGCAAGAAGTGCCCGGTGGTTTACGACGGTGTAGGCAAGGACACCTGGCTAACGTCACTGGACTGCGTAGCACCACGTGGGCTGATGGTCAGCTTTGGTAATGCTTCAGGCGCGGTAACGGGAGTCAACCTGGGGATCTTGTCGCAGAAGGGCTCGCTGTATGTCACTCGACCGACGTTGGCGTCCTACGCCAATAGCGCCGAAAACCTGCAAGCGATGGCCGATGAGCTGTTTGCGATGATCCGCAGCGGTGCAATCAAGGTTGATATCAGCCAGCGTTTTGCGTTGGCTGATGCGGCCAAGGCGCAGACGGAACTGTCGGCGCGCCGAACCACGGGATCGACGATTTTGTTGCCTTAAAACAAATTCGTAGCAGCTGCCGTAGGAACGAGGCTGCGTTCGGCGGCGCAGCCGTCGTAAAACCAGACACTGTGGTCGTTCAGAAAAATCTCGGACTCAGGTTTTACGATTGCTTCGCAACCGGACGCAGCCTCGTTCCTTCGGCAGCTGCTACAAGATCGGTTGGGCTGCAACTCATTACGCCGGGCGTACGATTTTGCCGCTAGCCAGGTCGCGGATCAGGCTCGGGTTTTTACGTCCACCCAAGTTGCCACCCAACACATGGTCGATTTGCCCACGGAAATACTGCTCCACTTTCAAGCGAGTACGCGCTGCCGGCAAACCTGCCGGGTTGGCTGACGTCGAGACAATCGGCCCCACCAGCGCGCACAGTTCGCGCACCAGCGGGTGATCGCTCACGCGCAGCGCCACCGTATCGTGTACCCCGGTGATCCACTCGGGCAGCAAGCCCTGATGCGGCACCAGCCAGGTGTTCGGCCCTGGCCAGGTACTGGCCATGCGGTCAATCCACTCCTGGGGGAAGTCTTCAAACAGGAAGTCGAACTGGTGAATGTTGTCTGCCACCACAATCAGACCTTTATCCACAGGCCGCGATTTGATCGCCAGCAGCCGCTCGACCGCGTCTTCATCCCATGGGTCGCAGCCCAGGCCCCAGACCGCCTCGGTCGGATAGGCAATCACCGCGCCTGCGCGAATGGCTCTTGCAGCTTGTTGGACGCGCCAGGTGCTGATCATTGAATGTCTCCAGATATGTGCTGCGCGCAGTGTACTTAGCTGGCGCGAGCAAACCAACGCCCACCCTCGAGTACAACATGCCCCGCCAGTTCAAGCTCGGTCAGAGTAGCCAGCAATCGGGGCAAATCCCAACCGCTGATATTGGCCAATGCTTCGCTGGTATAGGGCGCTGCCTGCAACAATTGCACTAATGGATGACAGCTTGGAGTAAACATTTCTGTTGTGGGCAACGGCATCGAGCGCCAGCCACGCAGGCCTTCGAGAATGTGCTCAACGGTCTCGACAAGCGTAGCGCCATCACGGATCAACTGATGGCAGCCACGCGCCCCAGGGTGGTGGATGGAACCGGGCATGGCGTACACCTCGCGCCGCTGCTCTGCGGCGAGACGGGCAGTAATCAGCGAGCCGCTGGACACGCTGGCCTCGACCACCAGCACGCCAAGGGACAAACCGCTGATGATCAGGTGTGCGTTTTACCGTGTGATTTTTAATCAAGGTCACCGAAGGGGGGGAGGCTCTGCATCCGCCCCTTCGGTGGCCCAATGCGATACGAAGGTTTCAGGTCATACCTTTTTCTGGTTAAGTATCACTGGGTCAGCTGTCATCTACTTTTTTACGGAAGGGATACGAAAAAATGTTTGATATCATTAAATCATTTTTCAATAAAAAGAATGGTTCAGCCCCACAGTTGGAAATAACTCCGATTGCCATTCAGGCAGATGCAGACGTGTCGGAAGCCTCTGCTTGCGATGATTACTTCTTGAATGAATTAGAGGTATGCCCATATATAAAAGTAGAGGCCCGCGAAAAAGTTCTAGACCATTTACGCCATAAAGTTAGCCTCCTCAAAACAGGTAACAAACTAACCTTAGAGGAAAAGAAAGAACTGGGAGTTAATCCAAGGCTATCTATTACAAAAGAGTTTTTAGAGGTTTTGACCGTTGAGGGGTTGGCACTTTCCAATCCAAAGCAGATGCTTGAAGATATTTACAATAAGGCCACTATCGAAAAGCTTCGCGATGATAGTTTTGCTAAGTCCATTAAAATAGGTATCAAGCAATATACCTTGGAAGGTGCTTTGAGCGATAGTTGTAAATGGTGTACAGATAGTAATGGTAAAAAATTTGGTTTGGATATCATGGATAAGTTAAAAGAAAACTGCGAATGCAAACCATATAGTAAATGCTACATCGCTCCAGTAATTAAATTTTAAGGGTTTTGATATTTTTGAAGGTATGGCTCTCGTGTGCATACGTGTGTCTTTCTTAATAAAAGATATCTTAATTTATTAACTCAAAGCCTTTGGCTTTTCGCCTTTTAATTCCAGAATTGCCTGCGAAAGCAGGCTTCGCTCTTGCTTTCTCAGGCAAAGCTGCTCTTCCTGATTTCAAAGTTTGAAAACAGTGGAGCCTTGCCTGATTTTCTCAGGGTCTAAATCTGTGATACTCAGTTTAAACTTTGAACACTTAAAGCCTACATCAACGACTTTCCGGCACCCTGTTCAACACTATTTCAGTGGCTTGCGGGTTGCTGGTTTACCGGAATCCCCATTCTAACCAGCTAAGCTTTTCACAACGGAACAATCACCTGAATTTCCAACGTTGGAAAAAGGTTAATACTGAATTTATAGTTTTAGATTATTTGCGGCAGGAGACTTGAAATTAAATTTCAGCGTGATATAAATTTAATCACGTTGAACTGCCGTTATCAGTATCAACCCGAACCCCAAATGAGCGATGACATTTGGGGTTCACTTTTTTATAATTTAGCACTCCATTAATTTAAGTCAAATCACCACCCACTACCAGTAAGCACGCCAACAAAATTTTTGGCGTTGTGTTGTGGTTTGGGTTTTTGCTCTTGCATTTTAGCCCGTCAGGGCTGGGGTATTAGGGGGATTCCCCCTAACAAGTAGGAAGGCGAAGCCGTCAACCCGTAGGGTTGTCCTATCTTGAACTCTTTTAATATATTGAGTTCAACTTGATTTTTTATTTGCAGGTGGTATCTATATAAGTAACTAACATTACAATAATATATGACCATTAAGAATTTTGTAGTCATCTCCCAGCGTATTAAAAATAAAGCCGAAGGATTGATTGCTTATCTAAACTATTTGGAAAATGAGAAAAGCCCAAGCCACAAAAATACAGAGATTAAAAAAGTCTTTGAGAGTATCAATTTAAGGAATTTTTTAAACAAGACAATACAGGAGGTTATAGACTTTGATAGAGGAAATAAAAAGGGTGGCCGAAAGGTCGAGTCATATGCTCAAAGCTTTAATTTTGTCCTACCTCCAACCGTGGAAAGGCCCACTATTGACCAATGGAAAAAAATAAGTGCGGACTTGTTAAAGTCTGCAAAATTAAAAATGGACGTTGAAGGTGATTTGATGAGCTTCGTCAAATCAACCTATTTGAATGTCCATGACCAAAAAAACCCACATTTAAACTTGGTAATCCCAAGAATTTACAAAGGTAAACGACTAGAAGACCTTGACCGTAAAGGGTTGATAGCAGAACTCAAAAAAGAGTTCAATACATCTGTTTTGAAGCATTGCCAAATCAACTATAAAAATTACAAGCCTACTGAGCAGAAGCTTGGAAGAAGAAGAAAACAATGGCAAGTGGACCAAGACCGATATAGAAAAGAAAGGGATGCTCTAATGGAGCAGCGTCTAGAACTCGCTCAAACAGCGTTAGAAGCGTCGCAATTGATTGAGCTAAGCGAAACTGCCAAGAAAGAGTTAGAGGCTGAGAAAGCGGCCATAGATAAGGCCAAGGCTGATGCTAATAGGGCAAAGGTGGAAGCGGAACAGGCCATCGGCTTAATGGCAGAAATGACAAGGCTTTATAAAAATTTCAAAGCGTCTTTGTCTGGGTGGGCTAAGAGCTTAAAAGAATACGACCACATCAACGAAGGGCTTAATAAAAATGAGGTTATAGATAAGATTGAGGCTGTGCAAAATCATGAGAAATATGATAATTCGATGGAGCTTGTATTATTTCATGAAATAGAGCAGGTTGAAAAAGAAGTTGAATTTTATACATCTGAAAAAAAGCCTATTTCAAATAAAGTCAGACGAAAACACTCCTTGCATCAAAAATGAAAACAACAAAAAAGCCCAAGCGGGCTTATTTTTTCCTATACATATATTCGGCGGCTTCAAGTTCCAATTCCAACATCTCCATTCGAAGCGTGATGCGTTTTTCCAAATCGAATTCAGGAGGAAATACGGCATTGGGATTTCTATTTTCAGCCATCAATTTACTGAGTTTGTTTTTTTCTTGAGCTATTCGCAACCTAATGTGCTGTGTAATTATTTCTTTTTCGTTCATTCCTTTTTTCCTTTTGTAGACTTATAAATTACCACCTAGATTTGCCAAGTCAAGTTTATAAAGCGTCTTTCTCGATTATACTTTGGTATGATAAGTCAAACATATCTTGAAGCTCTGGCAAGCTCCACGCTTTAAGAATATCTTTTTTGGGGGAAAATCTACTTGTATAAACTAACTCTTCTTCCGAACCCGCTGACTTCCTCGACATTCGTAGCTGACTTAGAGTTGATTGCTTATGATGCTCGACATAGAAAACTATATCGTTCTCCTTGAAGAAGGTATTGATTTTGGCCCTGCCTTCTTCTGTCATAAATAGTTCGACAATTGTCTGGTAATCATTTATTTCAATTGTGGGGGTCGATTTACTTGCTTGAAGTGCCTCTACCTCTTGGGTTAGCTCTTCAATCCGTGCCTCGGTTTCCGAAAGCTGTTTCATTACTAATACCGGTATTTTTCCACCGAATTCTTTTATACTGATACTCAGGTTCTCGTAGGTAGTTCTAAATTGAGCCAATTCAGCGGTTTTTTGATTTATTGATATGTCAGTATCAGTGTTGTTGTTTACCTTCAATAAACCATTAACCTGTGAGTTTAACAGGTTGTTTCTACCTGCTGCCCCTTCATCAATATCCAATAACTTCCAAACATCAGTTGTTGTTTTAAGTTTTTCTAGGCTTTTCAATAGTAGGCCAAAAACATACTCGAAGCGGATGTTGTCAGTGCTACACGCTCTTGGGTTTACTCGCTTGGTGTTACATTTGAAATGCGGATAAATCTTACCCTTGTAGCGGCTACCTCTATGGTCATAGTAAATTTTTCCACCGCACGAAAGACAGAAAATCTGGTTCTTAAAAATATTGAAGTCTTGTTCTGTTCTTCGCCCATTAAAATTTTTAACTTTCCGTTCCTTCATCTTATCGACAACTTGATAAAATAGGGCTGGGGGTATTAAATTAGGATAGTAGTTCTCAATAAATCCCGTTGGAATTTTCTGGGCTTTGCCGCCATCATACTCCATTCGATGAGTGGCAAGACATCCGATTACTGTTTTATTGGTAATGACCTTGTTTAAGGTTCCGTTATTCCAAAGCTTCTTCGAAGTCCTATTTATTTTTTTAATTGCTGTGTTAATTCCATAGGTCAAGAGATATTCAAAAAGGGTTTGTATTTCTTTCTGCTCTTCTTCGTCTATTATGAATTTTCCGTTGTAGACGCGAAGGCCGTAGGGAATAGAATTTCCTTTCTTAATGATGATTTCACCATTTTCGGCTTTCTCTCGCCGCGTTCGCCAAGACGACAGTAGGCGTTTAGATTTGGTTTCACTTTCTTCGTTGGCACGTTTGGCGATTAAACTAATCATCAGGAGATTTTCAAAATCTCTTGAAGGGTCGTTGTAAGAGTAGGTTTTCTGGTCGGTAGTTGTGTAGATATTGATGCCTTTCTTCAAAATGTTTTGAAGAAGTTCAACACCATCTAACACCCGCTGGCGGGTGATCCTGTCGATAGATTCGACGACCAGATAGTCACCTTTACGAATGCCTCCCTGCTCAATCCGTTCAAGAATTTCTTTGAATTTGCCTGTCTTGGCGTTATCACCTCGAAACGCCGATTTTCCACGGTCATAGACCACCTCAGCAATGACGATGCCTGTGGTGTGTTCGAAGAGTTCGAGGGCTGTGTACTGGCGATTTTCGCTGTCCCCAGTCTGCTGGACGGCTCTCGAATAGCGTATGTACGCGTATGCGGCTGGCATGGGTAAGATTCCAAATTCTACTCGGAGAATCATACCACCGTATTATAATGCGGTTACGCCGCGGGAAGTTGGCGGCTTGGGGCCCGGCGTCCAGAGGAAACTCCGATACCACGGCGCTACCGTTGCAAATCATTGCGTCTGCCAATGCCCGATGGCGCTGTGGATAAAGTTTTTCCAGGCCCGTCCCCAAAACCCCCACTGTCTGCCCGCCAACGTCCAGAGCAGCCTGATGCGCTGCGCCATCAATCCCCAGCGCCAGCCCGCTGGTAATCACAAAACCGGCGCCAGCCAGGCTGCGGGAAAAGGCGGTCGCGGTGTCCAGCCCAGGCCTCGAAGCGCGTCGGCTACCGACCATCGCCAACTGCGGTTTTTCCAGAGTTGACGGCTCTCCCGCCACGAATAACAGCGGCGGGGCATCGCTCAATTCGCTTAACAGCGCCGGGTAATCGGCCTGATCATGCAGCAGCACATGGTGTCTGGAGCGCTCAAGCCAGCGCAATGCAGCGCTGGCACCCTCACGGACTTCAGGGCTGCGCCGCGCCTGGGCACACCCCTCGGGCAGCCCCAGGGCACGCCAGGCGCTGGCAGGTGCGCTGAGCGCCGAACTGGCCGAACCAAAGGCTCTGAACAGGCTGTAATAACGCCGTGGCCCAACGTCGGGCAAACGGTGCAAACGCAAGCGGGCCTCCAACTCTGCTGGGGATATTTCTGAGGGTGGCATAGGATCATCCTTGATCGGTTATTCCATCTGGCTGTAAGGAACAAGCTGTGGATAACTCTGTTGACAAGTTGTTTGGCTAACGATGAAAAGTACCGGGTTGAGCCCCTTGGCAGAACTTGAAACGCCAATGGGAAACCCAACATTAGTTGAACGTCGCCTGGAGGCCGGGCAGGTTGGTTTCAAATTGAGACATGCACAGGTGCAGCCCGGCAGCTAGTCGTTTCATCCGTGGGTGAATCCCTTTATTATGTGCTCTCGCGTGAAACGCCTGAGCCCGAGCGGGCTCTCTCTGAAGGAGACGTTTTGCACAGGTTGCTCGAGTCCCCAGGACCCACCTGACAACCGTTTTTGAATCTTTCACACAGTGCACCAAACAAACTTATGGCTATTTTGAACATCCTCGAATTCCCAGACTCGCGTCTGCGTACCATCGCCAAACCCGTGGCGGTTGTGGACGACGAAGTCCGTCAGTTGATCGATGACATGTTTGAAACCATGTACGAGGCGCCAGGTATCGGCCTGGCCGCGACCCAGGTCAACGTGCACAAACGCATCGTGGTCATGGATCTGAGCGAAGATCGCAGCGAACCGATGGTGTTTATCAACCCCGAGTTCGAGATCCTGTCCGACGAGATGGGCCAATACCAGGAAGGCTGCCTGTCGGTACCGGGTTACTACGAGAACGTTGATCGCCCGCAGCGCGTCAAGATCAAGGCGCTGGACCGTGACGGCAAACCTTTCGAAATGATCGCCGAAGGCCTGTTGGCGGTGTGCATTCAGCATGAGTGCGACCACCTCAACGGCAAGCTCTTCGTCGATTACCTGTCTACGCTCAAGCGCGACCGGATCAAGAAGAAACTGGAAAAACTGCACCGCCAGAACGCTTGATCGGCATAAAACGCACAACACTCCCGAACTGGCAGGGACCCGATGTGGGAGCGGGCTTGCTCGCGATCGGGCCAACACGGTTCTGCTGATACACCGGGTAGCCCTCATCGCGAGCAAGCCCGCTCCCACATGAAAATGAGCCAGCCGGTCCGTTCGCTGGCTCATTGCCGTCAGTTCCCGCGCCCCCCTATTCCAAGTGAGTATTCCATGACTGAGCCACTGCGCATCGTCTTTGCCGGCACCCCAGAATTCGCCGCCGAACACCTCAAGGCACTGCTAGACACGCCTTACGAGATCGTCGCGGTCTACACCCAGCCGGACCGTCCGGCAGGGCGCGGGCAAAAGCTGATGCCAAGCCCGGTCAAACAGCTGGCGCTGGAGCACAACATCACAGTGATGCAGCCACCCACCCTGCGTGCCCCTGAGGCCCAGGCCGAACTGGCTGCACTCAAGCCGGACCTGCTGGTGGTGGTGGCCTACGGCCTGATCCTGCCGCAAGTGGTGCTGGATATTCCGCGCCTGGGCTGCATCAACAGCCACGCCTCCTTGCTGCCACGCTGGCGCGGAGCAGCGCCGATCCAGCGCGCCATCGAAGCCGGCGACAGTGAAAGCGGAGTGACCGTAATGCGTATGGAGGCGGGTCTGGACACCGGCCCCATGCTGCTCAAGTCCGTGACCGCAATCACCGCCGATGACACCGGCGGCAGCCTGCACGACCGCCTGGCCGAACTGGGCCCACCGGCCGTGATCCAGGCCATTGCCGGTCTGGCGGCGGGGACGCTGCAAGGTGAAGTCCAGGATGACAGCCTGGCGACCTACGCCCACAAGTTGAACAAGGACGAAGCGCGCATCGACTGGAGCCGCCCGGCCGTTGAGCTGGAGCGCCTGATCCGCGCCTTCAACCCGTGGCCGATCTGCCACAGCACGCTCAATGGCGAAGCCCTCAAAGTACTGGCCGCAAACCTGGCTGACGCTCAAGGTGCACCGGGACAGATTCTCGCCGCCAGCAAGGACGGCCTGATCGTGGGTTGCGGTGAAGGCGCCTTGTGCCTCACACGCCTGCAATTGCCTGGTGGCAAAGCGCTGAACTTCAGTGATTTTTTCAACAGCCGCCGTGAGAAATTCGCCGTCGGTACAGTTTTGGGTGCCGCACAATGAATCCTCGTCTGGCCGCCGCCAAAGCCCTGACTGCCGTGCTCAACGGCAAGGCATCGCTCAACAGTTCGTTGCCGCTGCAACTGGACAAGGTTGAGGTACGTGACCGCGGTCTGACCCAGGATCTGGCCTTCGGCACCGCGCGCTGGCAGCCACGCCTGTCGGCGCTGGCCAACAAGCTGCTGCAAAAACCGTTCAAGGCCGCCGACGCTGACGTCGAGGCATTGCTGCTGGTCGGTTTGTATCAACTGCTCTACACCCGCATTCCGGCCCACGCCGCCATCGGCGAAACCGTAGGTTGCGCCGACAAACTGAAAAAGCCGTGGGCCAAAGCCCTGCTTAACGCCGTATTGCGCAATGCACAGCGAGAAAGCGAAGCCTTACTGGCTGAGCTGGAGCGTGACCCGGTGGTGCGTACTGCGCACCCACGCTGGCTGCAAAAATCCCTGAAGGCTTTTTGGCCTGAGCAATGGGAAGCCATCTGTGCAGCCAACAATGCGCACCCGCCGATGATCTTGCGGGTCAACCGTCGCCATCACAGTCGTGATGCGTATCTGCAGTTGCTGGTCGAGGCAGGGATCGAAGCTCAACCTTGCACCTTTAGCCAGGACGGCATCGTGCTGGCTGCGGCCTGCGATGTACGCAATCTGCCAGGCTTTGCCGAAGGCTGGATCAGTGTGCAGGACGAAGCCGCCCAGCTGGCTGCCGATTTGCTCGATCTGGCCCCGGGCCAGCGTGTACTCGACGCCTGCTGCGCCCCCGGCGGCAAGACCTGCCACATCCTGGAAGTCGAGCCCAAGCTCGCCGGCGTGGTAGCCGTGGACCTGGAAGCCAAGCGCCTGGTGCGCGTTCGCGAGAACCTTGAACGTCTGGGCCTGAGTGCCGAGTTGATTGCGGCTGACGGCCGCGATACCGCAACCTGGTGGGACGGCAAACCATTCCAGCGCATTTTGCTGGATGCGCCTTGCTCAGCAACGGGTGTTATCCGCCGTCATCCAGACATCAAGCTGACCCGCCAACCGGACGACATCGCCGCACTCGCCACCCTGCAAGGCGAACTGCTGGACGCGATGTGGCCAACCCTGGAAGTCGGTGGCATCTTGCTTTACGCCACCTGTTCGACGCTGCCGACCGAAAACACCGAGGTGATCGAAGCGTTTCTGGCCCGGACACCGGGTGCCCGCGAGCTGGATATCGCCGGTCAGTTCGGTATCAAACAACCCCACGGCCGCCAGTTGCTGGCGCAAGAAGGTGGGCATGACGGTTTCTATTACGCCAAACTGATCAAGATCGCTGCCGCACGCAGCTAACGGTTCCAGGAAATGACGGCATGAAAATCATCATCCTCGGCGCAGGCCAGGTCGGCGGTACGCTGGCAGAACATCTGGCCAGCGAAGCCAACGACATCACCGTGGTCGACACCGATGGCGAACGCCTGCGCGACCTGGGTGACCGCCTCGACATCCGCACCGTGCAGGGCCGCGCCTCGCTGCCCAATGTGCTGCGCCAGGCGGGTGCAGATGACGCCGACATGCTGGTGGCCGTGACCAACAGCGACGAGACCAATATGGTCGCGTGCCAGGTGGCCTACACGCTGTTTCACACCCCGACCAAAATCGCCCGTGTACGAGAAGCGGCTTATCTGACACGCGGCGAGGAGTTGTTTGATAACGACGCCATCCCGGTCGACGTGCTGATCAGCCCCGAGCAGGTGGTCACCAACTACATCAAGCGCCTGATCGAACACCCCGGTGCTTTGCAGGTGATCGACTTTGCCGAGGGCAAGGCGCAGTTGGTCGCGGTCAAGGCGTATTACGGTGGCCCGCTGATTGGCCAGCAATTGCGCCAGCTACGCGAGCACATGCCGAATGTGGATACACGAGTCGCGGCGATTTTCCGACGCGATCGGCCAATTACACCCCGTGGCGATACCATCATCGAGGCTGACGACGAAGTATTTTTCATCGCCGCCAGAGCCAATATTCGCGCAGTAATGAGCGAAATGCGCCGCCTTGACGAAAGCTACAAGCGTATTGTCATTGCTGGCGGCGGACAGATCGGCGAGCGCCTGGCCGAGGCCATTGAAAGCCGTTACCAGGTCAAAATCATAGAGATGAATCCTGCACGTTGCCGCTATTTGTCCGACACGCTCGACAGTACAGTTGTGCTGCAAGGTAGCGCCTCGGACCGCGACTTGATGCTCGAAGAGAACATCGCCGATGCCGACGTGTTCCTGGCCCTGACCAACGATGACGAGGCCAATATCATGTCCTCGCTGCTGGCCAAGCGCCTGGGCGCGAAGAAGGTGATGACCATCATCAACAACCCGGCCTATGTGGACCTGATCCAGGGTGGCGAAATCGATATCGCCATCAGTCCGCAGCTGGCCACCATCGGCACCTTGCTGGCCCACGTACGCCGTGGCGATATCGTCAGTGTGCACTCACTGCGCCGCGGTGCGGCGGAGGCCATCGAAGCCATCGCCCACGGTGACTCCAAGTCGAGCAAGGTGATTGGCCGCAGCATCGGTGAAATCAACTTGCCACCGGGGACCACGATTGGCGCGATCATTCGCGACGAAGAAGTGCTGATCGCCCACGACTCTACCGTCATCAATGCCGGCGACCATGTCATCCTGTTCCTTGTGGATAAAAAGCATATTCGCGACGTAGAGAAGCTGTTTCATGTGGGCTTGAGTTTTTTCTAAGGAGTCAGGGATGCTGGAATCACTGGAAAAGATGCTCGCCAAGGGTGTGGATAACTCATTGCTGCGCTTTGGCCTGGGCAAGGGCTATCTGGACCTTGGGGATAACTTGAAAGCGGCGGAGCATCTGCAGCGTTGCGTCGGCTTTGACCCCAAGTATTCGGCGGCCTGGAAGCTGCTGGGCAAGGCGCAGCTGGCGGCGGGGGATCGTGCGGCAGCGCGGGCGGCATGGGAGCAGGGGATTGCAGCGGCTCAGGCCCATGGCGACAAGCAGGCCGAGAAAGAAATGACGGTGTTTTTGAAGAAGCTGGATAAGTCGCAGTAATTCATCCAGCTTCATATTGGGAACTTGATGTGGGAGCGAGCCTGCTCGCGAAGATCGTTAGATAATCGCGGCGCTTGTGAAACCTTCGCGAGCAGGCTCGCTCCCACGGGATGCATGTCTGGTCAGTACCAGCGCGCCTCACCCGGCGGACGCTTCTTGAAGCGCTTCATGCTCCACATGTACTGGCTCGGGTACGCCCGCACATACTTCTCGACCACCTTGCTCATGGCCGCGCACGAGGTCGCCGTATCGGTGCTGTACATCTCTTCGGGCGCCGCTTCCAGAATCACTTTGAAACCCGAACCGTCGGGCAAGCGCAATGCGTGGAGGAACACGCCCACCGCTTTGCCGCCCGCCAGCATATTGGGCACAAACTTGCTGGTCAGGGCCATCGTGCCGAGGAACGGCACAAAAATACCGGCTGACTCAGCGGGCTCCGGATCTGCCGGAATGCCCACCTGACCACCTTTGCGCACCTCCTTGATCACGCTCAGGATGCCTTCTTTGGTCGATGCCGCCACGCGGTTGCCCAGCTGAACGCGTTGCTTTTGCAGCAATTCATCCACAGCCTTGAGCTTGGGCGGGCGGTAAAAAATGATCGGCTTGCACTGGCTGCAATAGAAGTGGTTGAGCACTTCCCAGTTGCCCAGATGGCTGGTGATGCCTACCACGCCCTTGCCTGAGGCCAGGGCGTCCTTGAGCACGTCCAGACCTTCGACTTCACGCACCAGGTCAATCGAACGCTGGGCCGGCCAGATCCAGGCGCACGCGCTCTCGGTCAGGCTTTTACCGATGTCCTTGAGGCTCTGGCCCACGAGTTGCTCACGGGCGACCGGGTCCATTTCGGGGAAGCATTTGGCCAGGTTGATCCGCACCACATCGCGCGAACGATTAGGCAGTTTCCACATCAACCAGCCAATGGCCGAGCCCACGCGTTGCACCGCGCTCCACGGGAGCATGGCAAACAATCGCAAAGCCCCGACCAGCAAGGCGCCTTTAAACTTTTCCACAGAATAATCTCTCGAAAGCACTCGTAGCAGCTGCCGAAGGCTGCGTCCGATTGCGAAGCAATCGTAAATGCTGAGTGCTTGATTTTACTGACACATCGCAGGGCCTGACTTCACGACGGCTGCGCCGCCGGACGCAGCCTTCGGCAGCTGCTACGGGTTATGCGTGTGGCGAAAAAAGACATTCTAACCGCCGTTGGCCAGTTCCGCGTAACGGTCGCAATACGTGGCATGGTCCATAACCATGCCGCTGGCCTGCATAAAGGCGTAGCAAATGGTCGGGCCGACGAACGTAAAACCGGCTTTTTTCAGGCCTTTGCTCATGGCTTCGGCCTCTGGCGTCACCGCAGGGAATTCATGGCGTTCAGTAAAGTGGTTGATCTTCGGTTTACCACCCACAAACGACCATAAAAACTCCACCGGGTTGTCCAGAGCCAGCCAGGCCCGGGCATTGCGTCGTGCTCCGGCCACCTTGAGACGGTTGCGGATAATCCCCGGATCCTGCAACAAAACCTCGATTTCAGTGTCCGTCATAACTGCCAAACGCTGCACATCAAAGCCAAACATGACCTTGCGATAGTGCTCGCGCTTCTTCAAAACCGTGATCCATGACAAACCTGCCTGGAACCCTTCGAGCAATAACAACTCGAACAGCCCATGCGCATCGCGCAACGGCACGCCCCACTCTTGATCGTGATAAGCGGCATACAGCGGATCTTCTGAACACCAGAAGCAACGTGGCATATAGGCTCCAGGGGGTGGAGGGGCGACCGAATCGGGTATACTCCCGCTCTTTAAATCGCAGCCCAAGAAACAGGTGAATTTGTGAGCCAGCCTACGCCAGCAGTGCGTACCTTCCAAGACTTGATCCTCGCCCTCCAGCAATACTGGGCCGAGCAAGGTTGTGTGGTGCTTCAGCCCTACGATATGGAAGTGGGCGCCGGCACATTCCATACCGCCACGTTTTTGCGCTCTCTGGGCCCGGAAACCTGGAACGCCGCTTATGTGCAGCCCAGTCGTCGTCCGACTGACGGCCGCTACGGCGAAAACCCGAACCGTTTGCAGCACTACTACCAGTTCCAGGTGGTTTTGAAGCCAAACCCGCCAAACTTCCAGGAGCTGTACCTGGGTTCGCTGAAACATATCGGCCTGGACCCACTGGTCCACGATATCCGTTTCGTAGAAGACAACTGGGAATCGCCAACACTGGGCGCCTGGGGTCTGGGCTGGGAAATCTGGCTCAACGGTATGGAAGTCACCCAGTTCACCTACTTCCAGCAAGTAGGCGGCATTGAGTGCTACCCGGTTACCGGCGAAATCACCTACGGCCTTGAGCGTTTGGCTATGTACCTGCAGGGCGTGGATTCTGTCTACGACCTGGTATGGACTGACGGCCCGTTCGGCAAAGTGACCTACGGCGACGTGTTCCATCAGAACGAAGTCGAGCAGTCGACTTACAACTTCGAACACGCCAACGTCGACAAACTGTTCGAACTGTTCGATTTCTATGAAAGCGAAGCCAAGCGCCTGATCGAACTCGACCAGCCGCTGCCGTTGCCAAGCTACGAAATGGTGCTCAAGGCATCCCACACGTTCAACCTGCTGGATGCCCGCCGCGCCATTTCCGTGACCGCGCGTCAGCAATACATCCTGCGTGTGCGTACCCTGGCGCGTTCGGTGGCTCAGGCCTACCTTGAAGCTCGCGCCAAGCTGGGCTTCCCGATGGCTCCGCCGGATTTACGTGATGAAGTGTTGGCTAAGTTGGAGGCAGCACAATGAGTGCTCAAGATTTTCTGGTTGAACTGGGCACTGAAGAACTGCCACCAAAAGCCCTCAATACCCTGGCTGATGCATTTCTCGCCGGGATTGAAAAAGGCCTGCAAACAGCCGGTCTGAAATTCAGCGCGAAAAAAGTCTACGCCGCACCGCGCCGCCTGGCCGTTCTGCTGACCCAGCTGGAAACCCAGCAGCCTGACCGCAGCATCAATATCGACGGCCCGCCACGTCAAGCTGCTTTCGATGCCGAAGGCAACCCGACCCAGGCAGCCCTTGGCTTTGCCAAAAAATGCGGTGTTGAGCTGAGCGAAATCGACCAGAGCGGCCCGAAACTGCGTTTCAGCCAGGTGATCGTCGGCAAGCCGACCGCCAGCCTGCTGCCGACCATCGTTGAAGACTCGCTCAATGACCTGCCGATCCCCAAGCGTATGCGCTGGGGCGCGCGCAAGGTCGAGTTCGTACGTCCAACCCAGTGGCTGGTCATGCTGCTGGGCGACGAGGTCATCGATTGCACGATCCTTGCGCAAAAAGCCGGTCGTGAGTCCCGTGGCCACCGCTTCCATCACCCGGAAAACGTGCGCATCAGCGCCCCGGCCAACTACGCCGAAGACCTGCGCAAAGCCTACGTGCTGGCCGATTTCTTTGAGCGTCGCGAGCTGATTTCCAAGCGTGTGGCCGAGCTGGCGACGATGCAGGAAGGCAGCGCTATCGTGCCGCCGGCCCTGCTCGACGAAGTGACCGCGCTGGTTGAATGGCCGGTGCCGCTGGTGTGCTCGTTTGAAGAGCGCTTCCTGGACGTCCCGCAAGAAGCCCTGATCACCACCATGCAGGACAACCAGAAGTACTTCTGCCTGCTGGACGTCGATGGCAAATTGCTCCCGCGCTTTATTACCGTGGCCAACATCGAGAGCAAAGACCCGCAGCAGATCATCTCGGGTAACGAGAAAGTGGTTCGCCCGCGCCTGACCGATGCCGAGTTCTTCTTCAAGCAAGACAAGAAGCAAAAACTCGAGAGCTTCAACCTGCGTCTGCAAAACGTGGTATTCCAGGCCCAACTGGGCAGTGTTTACGACAAGGCTGAGCGTGTTTCGAAACTGGCGGCATTCATTGCCCCGCGCATTGGCGGTGACGCACCGCGTGCCGCCCGTGCCGGTTTGCTGTCCAAGTGCGACCTGGCCACGGAAATGGTCGGCGAGTTCCCGGAGATGCAAGGCATTGCCGGTTACTACTACGCGCTGAATGACGGCGAGCCTGAAGACGTCGCCCTGGCGTTGAACGAGCAGTACATGCCGCGTGGCGCGGGCGCGGAGTTGCCGAGCACCCTGACCGGTGCTGCAGTGGCCATCGCCGACAAGCTCGACACCCTGGTGGGTATTTTCGGCATTGGCATGTTGCCTACAGGCAGCAAAGACCCGTACGCACTGCGTCGTGCAGCGCTGGGTATCCTGCGCATCCTGATCGACAAGAAACTCGACCTCGACCTGACTGAAGCAGTGAAATTCGCTGTCAGCGCTTTCGGGGCCAAGATCAAGTCGGCCGGTCTGGCAGATCAGGTTCTGGAATTCATCTTCGACCGCCTGCGTGCGCGTTACGAAGACGAAGGCGTGGACGTGGCCACTTACCTGTCGGTACGTGCCCTCAACCCAACGTCGGCGCTGGACTTCGATCAGCGCGTGCAAGCCGTACAAGCGTTCCGCCAGTTGCCGGAAGCCGCTGCACTGGCCGCCGTGAACAAACGCGTTTCGAACCTGCTGAGCAAGGTTGAAGGCACGGTTTCGACCCACGTTGAAGCCCGCTATTTCGACAATGCTTGTGAGTTCTCGCTGTTCTCGGCCATCCAGAAGGCCGACGAGGCCGTACAGCCAATGGCTGCTGCCCGTCAGTACAACGAAGCCCTGACCCGTCTGGCCTCGTTGCGCGAGCCGGTGGATGCGTTCTTCGAAGCGGTGATGATCAACGCAGAAGACCCGAGCGTGCGGGCTAACCGCTACGCCTTGCTGGCCCGTCTGCGTGGCCTGTTCCTGGGTGTTGCCGATATTTCACTGCTGGGCTGAGGGGTTGCCGTTGAAACTGCTGATTCTCGATCGGGACGGAGTAATCAATTACGACTCCGACGCTTACATCAAGTCAGTCGAGGAGTGGCAACCACTGCCCGGCGCGATCGAGGCCATTGCGCAGTTGAGCAAGGCCGGCTGGACAGTCGCCATCGCGACCAACCAGTCCGGCATTGCCCGCGGCTACTATGATGTTGCCACGCTGGACGCCATGCACGCCCGCTTGCGGGCGCTGGTGGCAGAGCAGGGTGGCGAGGTCGGATTGATTGTCTATTGCCCACACGGACCTGACGCGGGTTGCGCTTGCCGTAAGCCCAAACCTGGCATGTTGCAAACGATTGCCAACCATTACGGCGTTGATTTGGCCCAATGTTGGTTCGTCGGTGACAGTTTGGGTGACTTGCAGGCTGCGCAAGCCGTCGATTCTCAGCCAGTTTTGGTAAAAACCGGAAAGGGCCTACAGACATTGGCCAAAGAGTTACCGGTTAATACTCTAGTATTTGACGATCTGGCGGCAGTCGCCGCAGAACTTATCCACAAATAAAGCATGTTCGAACACTGGCCTGCACGTTATGCGCTGGCCTGTTCCCTTATGCTTTATCCGCAACGGTAAAAGCCGCTATGTCGATACTGCAGGCCATCAGAACCTTCTTCTTTTACCTGCTGCTGGGCACCAGCTCTCTGCTGTGGTGCTCGCTGAGCTTTTTTGTCGCTCCGTTTTTGCCATTCCGTGCGCGCTATCGGTTTATCAATGTTTACTGGTGCCGCTGCGCGCTGTGGCTGACACGGGTGTTCTTGAAAATTGACGTTCGGGTTACGGGCGCAGAAAACATCCCGCAACGACCGTGCGTGATTCTGGCCAACCACCAAAGTACCTGGGAGACGTTTTTTCTCTCGGCCTACTTTCAGCCGTTGAGCCAGGTACTCAAACGCGAATTGCTGTATGTGCCGTTTTTTGGCTGGGCGATGGCGATGCTGCGCCCGATTGCCATCGACCGTGACAACCCCAAGGCTGCGCTCAAGCACATTGCAAAAAAGGGTGATGAGCTGCTCAAGGACAACATTTGGGTGCTGATCTTCCCGGAAGGCACCCGCGTGCCGTTTGGCCAGGTGGGAAAATTTTCCCGGGGAGGCACGGCCCTGGCGGTCAACGCCGAACTACCGGTACTACCGATTGCCCACAACGCGGGCAAGTTCTGGCCCAAGACGGGCTGGGCGAAAAAGGCTGGCACCATCGAGCTGGTCATCGGTGAACCGATGTACGCCAACGGCAGCGGTCCACGGGCCATTGCCGAGCTGAACGACCGGGTACAGGCCTGGAACGAGCAGGCTCAGCGCGACATGGGTTCGTTGCCTCCTATAGCTAAACCTTCTGAAACGATTGTGAACTAAGCAAATTGTGGATAACTTGTGCACAAGTTTTCTTTTTTTGTGAAAAAACAGACGTAAGCCTATGATTTTCATGCTTATTTCAGACTGTAAGTTTTCACCTAAATACGTGCATAAGTTTTTCTAAGCGCAAAAAAACCGGCTTATATCAGCCGGTTTTTTGTGCCTGTCGATTCATTGCTTCTACCGCGCGGCCATCCTGCACCTTGGTAAATTCAAGATATCTGGATTCATCGCAACCTAACCAACATTGCTGTCAGGAAAAGCTATTGCTGCGTGTCAGATGCGGGATGAACGTGGTCTGGTACTTCAACTGATCGGCCTTGAGGGTTGACGCCGGATACACCAGATTTTCCAGCTGTCTGGTTTTTTCGATCATCTTTTGATCACCTTTGACGAAGTTTATCGAATACGCATTGTCTGGGCCCGGACTCGTAGGGGTGACCGTCACCGGGGTAAATCCAGCATTGGTGGCCATGGCGATCAGTCTTTCTTGGGACATATAATTGGCAGGTGTTTCAGCTTCCATATATTGATTGTAGGTTCGCTCCAGTTGTGCGGGCGATATATCCGGGTTTTCATGGAGCTTCTTATACAACTCAATGACCACATGCATCAGGTCGATATCATCTCCGCTCAGGCGACTGGAGTGCTCGGTGATGCTCAGTACGCCCCCCTCCTTGAGCAGATCGGCGGCTTGTTTGATACTGTATTGTTGCACCCCGTCGGAGGGGAAGTGATGCAGTGAATGCTGATACATGACGCAATCAAACTTTCCACCTTCCACTAATGGGTTTGCACAATCGCTCCCTGCCACTTTGCCGCTGCTCATGCTAGTGCCGTCATAAATGATCTTTTTAACGGATGCACAATTCTTGCGACTCTCGAGTTGCACCGTTTTGCTGTTTTCGTCCCATCCTGTTTCAGTATCGACTTCCAGGACATAGGGCTCGACATATATGCCGCTGGCCTCGGCCAGACTGGCGGATACATAGGACGTCAGCTTGCCGTCATTTCCGCCGATATCCAAAACCTTGAGCTTGTTCGAACCGCGGCCCAAATCTGGATTCACCTCCATGATCATAGTGGCGATGTCATTACCCTTTCTGCTGAGGTGAGCAGTGACATCAGTCGCAACGGATTGTTTATTGATCGTTGTCGCGTTTCTATACCAATCGCACAGTTTTTCTATAAAAACGGCGTTGGGAAGCTTTCGTGAAACGTCCTTGGCGAGGCCCACCATATCGGCAATCAAGCGTTCCTTGTACTCATTGCTGATTGAAAAAGAATCCGAGTCGCAGTGATAGGTCAGTACTTTGGAAAGATCAGCATGTCGGCCAATATTCTCGCCGTGCAACTTTAAATAGTCATGGATAAAGTAATTACTCTTTGAGTCCAGTCGATGTTGGACAGGTTCGAAGCTTTCCAATGGACCGTCGAATGCCCTAGGAGAGAGTGAGATAAGTTGCAACATACAGAGTTCCTTATTCGCTGATGATCGTTCTAGGCTATAAGTAGGATTATCAGCAAAGCGGGTTCCAGAGACTTTGTATGAGCCCTTGTCCAAAGCTTTGGACGACCCGACCACAACAACAGAGGGGCAGGTTATTGAATGGGGCTTTATTGCCACGGTCAAGTTCGGGAATGTGGAAGGCGGTGGGGCTCTTCGCTCCACCGCTCGCTCAAAGGGAAGGCGGGTTACTTAGACCTTGTCGATATTCACATTCCTCGTTTCCTTGAGGCACAGCATGCCCACCACCAGGCTGACCCCGGTGATCACCACCGGGTACCACAGGCCATAGAAGATATCCCCGGTGTAGACCACCAGTGCAAACGACACGGTGGGCAGAAAACCACCGAACCAGCCGTTGCCGATATGGTAGGGCAGGGACATTGAGGTGTAGCGGATGCGAGTCGGGAACAGCTCTACCATCACGGCTGCCAGTGGGCCGTAGGTCATGGTGGCAATGAGTGTCAGTAGTACCATCACCAGTACAACCATTGGCTGGTTGACCGCGCCTGGATCAGCCTTGGCCGGGTAACCCGCTTCGGTTATCGCTGCGCGCATGGCCGCTTCGTCAAAACCGCTGATTTTCTGTTCACCTACCGACACTTGAACTTCAGCGCCCGGTGCAGCCGACTGTGAGGTATACGGCAAGCCCTGCTTCACCAGGAAGGTTTTAACCTTGTCGCACGGGCTGTCAAAACGTGCCTTGCCTACCGGGTCAAACTGGAAGGTGCAGGTGCCCGGGTCGGCCATGACCACAATCGGTGATTGACGGCTGGCGGTATCAATCTGCGGGTTGGCGTAATGGCTCAATGCTTTGAACAGCGGAAAGTACAGGACTGTGGCCAATAACAGGCCAAGCATCAGGATCGGCTTGCGCCCCACACGGTCAGACAGCCAGCCGAAGAATATAAAGAACGGTGCCCCGATCACTACGCTGATAATCAGTAAGAGATTGGCCTGGGCCGGGTCCATCTTGAGCATCTGTGTCAGGAAAAACAGCACATAGAACTGCGCGGTATAGAAGGTTACCGCCTGGCCAGCGTTGATACCGAACAGGGCAATCAGCACGATCTTGAGGTTTTCCCATTTACCGAACGATTCGCGGATCGGCGACTTGCTGGTTTTACCTTCGGCTTTCATTTTCACGAACGCTGGCGACTCGTGCATGCTCATGCGAATCCAGGTCGAGATGCCCAGCAGCACGATGGACAGCAGAAACGGCAGGCGCCAGCCCCAGACTTCAAACTGGTCACCGGTCAGGTACCGGCAACTCAGCACCACCAGCAGCGACAACAACAAACCCAAGGTGGCAGTCGATTGAATCCAGCTGGTGTTGAAGCCACGCTTGCCCGGTGCGGCGTGTTCAGCCACGTAAGTGGCTGCACCGCCGTATTCACCGCCCAGCGCCAGCCCCTGGAGCATGCGCAATACCACGAGCATGATCGGGGCAGCGATACCGATGCTGGCGTAGGTCGGCAACAGGCCGACAGCGAAGGTCGATAAACCCATCAAGATGATGGTCATGAGGAAGGTGTATTTACGCCCGATCATGTCACCCAATCGACCGAACACCAGTGCCCCGAAGGGTCTCACCAAAAAGCCTGCGGCGAAGGCCATCAAGGCAAAAATAAACGCCGTGGTGTCGTTGACCCCAGCAAAGAACTGCTTGCTGAGCACGGTGGCCAAAGCGCCATACAAGAAAAAGTCATACCACTCGAAAACGGTCCCGAGGGATGACGCAAAAATGATCTTGCGCTCTTCGCGCCCGGTCGTTCCTTTGACGGTAGCCGCCTGTTGTGCAAGTGCGTCTGACATGTGCAAAGTCCTCGGCCCTATGGGCCACAGTGATTATTGTTGTTGTCCACTGCCGGTTCCGGATGACTGCGCCCGAAACCACGATCGCCTTCAGGCGACCGGTATAGCTGCCGTGCGGTTAACGCCTGCTGTGTACTGCGGTGTTTCAAGCGAAGCCTGCAAAATCAGCTGCGCGGCTTTTTCGCCAATCATCAGGGTCGGAGAACAGGTATTACCCGACACGATGCTGGGCATGATCGAAGCGTCTGCCACCCTCAAACCCGGTACCCCATGAACGCGCAATTGGGCATCGACCACTGCCTCGGCGTCCTGGCCCATGCAGCAAGTGCCCACGGGGTGAAAAATCGTCGTACCAATACGGGCAGCTGCGTCGTACAGCTCTTGTTCGGTCTGCAAGTCCTTGCCTGGCAGATATTCCTCAGGGGTAAAGGCCTGCAGAGCTGCGCTGGCCACGATACGCCGAGTCAGGCGTATGGCATCGGCTGCTACCTTCAGATCATCAGGGTGGCTCAGGTAATTGGGGTCGATCAGCGGTGCGTCATCCGGGTTTGCCGAACGGATATCCACGCGCCCCCGGCTTTTTGGTCGCAAGTTGCACACCGAGGCGGTAAAGGCCGGGAAGGTGTGCAGCGGCTCGCCAAAACGCTCAAGGGACAGCGGCTGGACGTGGTATTGCAAGTTGGCAGATAACTGATCAGGGTCGGATTTGACGAACGCCCCCAGCTGACTGGGGGCCATCGCCAAAGGACCACTGCGGTCGTAGGCATATCGCAGGCCCATGCCGACTTTACCCCACACGCTATTGGCGACCTGGTTGAGGGTTCGGGCCTTGGTCAGTTTGAAGATCAAGCGTAACTGCAAGTGGTCCTGCAAATTCCCCCCCACCCCGGGCAGCTCATGCAGCACAGTTATCCCCAGGCTTTCGAGCAAAGGCCGCGGGCCAATACCCGAGCGCTGCAAGATGCCAGGAGAGCCAATCGAACCGGCGCAAAGGATAATCTCGCAACCGGCCGTGAAGGTATGCTGTGCGCCTTGCCAGCGCGCACTGACCTGGGTGGCCCGGCCGTTTTCAAGCAGCACTTTGTCGACTTGCACGTCGGTCAAAACCGTCAGGTTGGGGCGCTTGAGTATTGGCCGCAGAAAAGCCTTTGAGGCATTCCAGCGCACACCGGAGCGCTGGTTGACTTGAAAGTATCCACAGCCCTGGTTATCGCCACCGTTGAAATCGCTGACGCTGGCAATTCCGCTTTGCGCGGCGGCGTCACGAAACGCGTCGAGAATCGGCCATGAATAGCGCTGCTGCTCAACCCGCCACTCACCTTCACTGCCATGCAGCTCAGAATTGCCGGCAAAGTGCTTTTCGCTGCGTTTGAACAATGGCAATACGTCATCCCAGCCCCAGCCCGAATTGCCCAACTCGGCCCAGCGGTTGTAATCACCCGCCTGGCCGCGCATATAAATCATGCCGTTGATGGACGAGCTGCCGCCCAAGACCTTACCCCGTGGGTAGCTCAGGCTGCGACCTTGCAAACCGGCCTGGGTTTCGGTCTTGAAACACCAGTCGGTGCGCGGGTTACCGATGCAATACAGGTAACCCACAGGAATATGGATCCACGGGTAGTTATCTTGCCCGCCCGCTTCGAGCAGCAACACGTTGTGGCGAGGATCGGCAGACAGCCGATTGGCCAGCACTGAACCTGCAGGCCCGGCACCCACGATGATGTAGTCGTACACCTTGTTGGCTGATGGCATGTATCACCTCGCGCCTTTTATTTATTGTTCTTGTCCTACACCATCCTATTGATTATTTTCGTGTTGCAAACGCGAGATTTCACCCATGGCTTGTGCGTTTTTGCACAGTCATCCGTAAGCCACATCTGATGTAGCGCTCTGGGGGTTGATCATGTTCGACTGGAATGACATGCGGTACTTCCTGGAGTTGCAGCGCAGCGGACGTTTACTCACCGCCGCCAAGCGCCTGAACACCACCCATAGCACCGTTGCCCGGCATATTGAGAGCATCGAGCAACACTTGGGCGCGGCTTTATTTGTGCAATATGCCCAGGGGTACGAACTGACCCCGGCCGGGCAAGCCTTGCTCAAACATGCCGAAGCGATGGAAAACGTCGCACTGCTGGCCCAGGAAGAAATCAACCAGTCCCTCACCCCCTTGGGCAAAATCCGTCTGGGTGTCACCGAGGGCATTGGCATCATGTTTATCACCTCGCGACTGCGGGGTTTGTTTGAGCGTTATCCAGGTCTGGAGGTGGAACTGGTCGCAGTACCGCGCTTCGTCAGCATCCTCAACCGCGAAGCAGAAATCAGTATTCATCTGGACCGTCCCAACGCCGACCTGTTGATAACTCGCAAACTCACTGACTACCGGCTCGCGCTCTATGCCAGCCGCCTTTATCTGGACAAGGCGCCGCCTCTGAACAGCCGCGACGATCTGGCCAACCACTACTGGATCGGCTACGTCGACGACCTGTTGTTCAGTCAGGAGCTGCTGTTCCTCAATACCTTCTGCCGCACCCCGACCGTGACCTTTCGCAGCACCAGCGTCATTGCCCAGCAACAAGCCGCTCGCGCCGGCCTGGGTATCGCCGTATTGCCCAACTACATGGCCGCTGACGACCCCGACCTGGTGCGTGTATTGCCGGGCGAGTCTGTGCAACGCAGTTACTGGATCAGCACCCGCCGGGAACTGCACAAATCCGTAAGGTTGAGGGTGGTGTGGGATTTTTTACTGGAGTTGTGCCGCGAGGAGAGGGCGGTGCTGCTGGCGCCATAGTCATTTTTTAGCCATTAAAAAAGGCCAACGCTGAGCGTTGGCCTTTTTGGGTACTGCGGGTCAAAACAGGATCAGAAATCCAGGTTGGACACTGCCAGTGCGTTGCTCTCGATGAATTCACGACGTGGTTCTACAGCATCGCCCATCAAGGTGTTGAAGATCTGATCGGCGCCGATCGCGTCTTCGATGGTGACTTTCAGCATGCGACGTACGCTTGGGTCCATCGTGGTTTCCCAGAGCTGATCCGGGTTCATTTCACCCAGACCTTTGTAGCGCTGGATGGTGTGACGTTTGGTACTTTCAGCCATCAACCAGTCCAGTGCTTCCTTGAACTCGGTCACTTGCTTGCGACGTTCGCCACGCTGGATATAGGCGCCTTCATCCAGCAGGGTGCTCAGTTGAGCGCCCAGGGTCACAACGGTTTTGTAATCGTTGCTGCCGAAGAAGTCGCGGTTGAAGGTGATGAACGTCGAGTGGCCGTGGGAGATCAGTTCGACCTCTGGCAACCAGACATTACGCTCACGGTCTTCACGCAGGCTGGCTTTGTAGACCAGGCCCGATTTCTCGACCAGACGCAGACGCTCTTCAAACTTGGCCATCCAGTCCTGCATGGCAGCGTGGTCACCCAACTGCTCAAGGCTTACAGCCGGCAGGTAGATGAAGTGCTCGGTCAGCTCCTGAGGGTACAGGCGCGACAAACGCTTGAGGGTCTTCATCACCATGCGGAAGTCGTACACCAGACGCTCCAGTGCCTCACCGGAGATGCCAGGGGCATCTTCGTTCAAGTGCAGGCTGGCATCTTCAAGAGCCGACTGGGTCATGTACTCTTCCATGGCCTCGTCGTCTTTAATGTACTGCTCTTGCTTGCCCTTTTTCACTTTGTACAACGGTGGCTGGGCGATGTAGATGTAGCCACGCTCGATCAGCTCCGGCAACTGACGGAAGAAGAAGGTCAGCAGCAGGGTACGGATGTGCGAACCGTCAACGTCAGCATCGGTCATGATGATGATGTTGTGATAGCGCAGTTTGTCGATGTTGTACTCTTCGCGGCCGATGCCACAGCCCAGCGCAGTGATCAAGGTGCCGACTTCTTGCGAAGAGATCATCTTGTCAAAACGGGCTTTCTCGACGTTGAGGATTTTACCTTTCAACGGCAGGATGGCTTGGGTACGACGGTTGCGACCCTGCTTGGCGGAGCCGCCAGCAGAGTCACCTTCCACCAGGTACAGTTCGGACAGAGCAGGGTCTTTTTCCTGGCAGTCAGCCAGCTTGCCCGGCAGGCCCGCGATGTCCAACGCGCCTTTACGACGGGTCATCTCACGGGCTTTACGTGCAGCTTCACGAGCACGGGCTGCGTCGATCATCTTGCCGACAATCAACTTGGCTTCGTTCGGGTGTTCCAGCAGGAAGTCGGAGAAGAACTTGCCCATTTCCTGTTCAACAGCGGTCTTCACTTCGGAAGACACCAGCTTGTCTTTAGTCTGCGAGCTGAACTTTGGATCCGGCACTTTCACCGAGATGATCGCGGTCAAGCCTTCACGGGCGTCATCACCGGTGGTGGCGACCTTGTGCTTCTTGGCCAGGCCTTCAGCTTCGATGTACGTGTTGAGGTTACGCGTCAGGGCAGAGCGGAAGCCCACCAAGTGCGTGCCACCATCGCGCTGTGGAATGTTGTTGGTGAAGCACAACAGGTTCTCGTTGAAGCTGTCGTTCCACTGCAGGGCGATTTCTACGCCGATGCCGTCTTCACGCTGAACATTGAAGTGGAACACCTGGTTCACAGGGTTCTTGTTGGTGTTCAGGTAATCAACGAATGCACGCAGGCCACCTTCGTACTTGAACAGCTCCTCCTTGCCGCTGCGCTCGTCCTTGAGGACGATACCCACACCGGAGTTCAGGAAGGACAGTTCACGAATCCGCTTGGCCAGGATGTCCCAGCTAAAGTGGATATTCTTGAAGGTTTCAGCCGAAGGCTTGAAGTGGATCTGCGTACCCGTGGTTTCGCTTTCACCCACAATAGCCATAGGCGCCTGAGGAACACCGTGGACGTAGGTCTGTTCCCAGATCTTGCCACTGCGGCGTACAGTCAGGACCAGCAGTTCGGACAGGGCGTTTACCACCGAAACACCTACACCGTGCAAGCCGCCGGATACTTTGTAGGAGTTGTCATCGAACTTACCGCCGGCGTGCAGCACGGTCATGATGACCTCGGCTGCAGATACGCCTTCTTCTTTATGCACGTCAACCGGAATACCGCGGCCGTTATCGCGCACGGTGATGGACTCGTCCGGGTGGATCGTGATGGTGATGTCGTCGCAATGGCCAGCCAGCGCTTCGTCGATGGAGTTGTCGACTACTTCGAACACCATGTGGTGCAGACCGCTGCCATCGTCAGTATCACCAATGTACATACCGGGACGTTTGCGTACGGCATCAAGGCCTTTCAGCACTTTAATGCTCGTTGAGTCGTACGTGTTTTCTTCGCTCAATGCCTTCACTCCCGATGGTCGTGGGTCTGGGTGATACAGCCCTGTTCCACGTGGAACAGGGCAACTGGCGTTTCCGTCTGCCAGCCTTCCCTCAATAATTCGTGGTCTACACAGGTAATGAATACCTGGCAGCGTAAGTCTTCCAACAAGCGACACAGTGCGTTGCGATGCTGCTCGTCCAGTTCGGACGGCAAGTCATCCACCAGATAAATACATTGGCCTCGCCGGGCCTGGCTGACCAAGTGCCCCTGAGCGATGCGCAGCGCGCAGACCACCAACTTCTGCTGCCCCCGCGACAAAATATCTGCGGCGTTATTTGCACCCAGCTTAAGGCGCAAATCAGCACGTTGTGGCCCCGCCTGGGTATGCCCCATTTGCTGGTCCCGGTGGACAGACGCGGCGAGTACAGCACTCAGCTCACGGTCTTTATCCCAACCACGGTAATAGCTCAGCGTTAACCCCTGGAGATCCAGCAGCTCGCTCAGGGTCTGCTCAAAGACTGGTTTCAAGGCTTTGATGTAGGCGCGGCGGTATTCATCAATTTCAGCACTGGCCAGGCACAGTTCCCGGTCCCAGGCCGCTTGTGAAACGGCGTCGAGTGTACCATGCCGCAGCCATGAGTTCCGCTGCCGCAGGGCCTTCTGTAGCCGCTGCCAGGTCGACATGAACCGCGGTTCAACATGGAACACGCCCCAGTCGAGAAATTGCCTGCGGATCTTTGGGGCCCCTTCAAGAAGTCGGAAGCTGTCCGGGTTGATCAATTGCAGCGGAAGTATCTCGGCCAATTGCGCAGCACTGCGCGCATTCTGGCCGTCGATACGAATCTGGAACTCCCCCTGACGATCCCGCGAGACACCCAGTGCACTGTGCCCGCCTTCTGCCAGTTCTACCTGACCAAAAACTGTACAGCTCTGCTGCTCATGCTGGATAACGGGGTTCAGCCGCACACTGCGAAACGACCGCGCCAACCCTAGCAGGTGGATAGCTTCCAGCACGCTGGTTTTGCCGCTGCCGTTGGCGCCGTACAGAATATTGATGCGGGGGGAGGGGGAGAAGGTCACCGGGTGCAGGTTACGCACCGCGGTGACTGTGACACGACTGAGGGACATCTAGCGTGGGCTGTGCATAAGTTACAGGCGCATCGGCATGACAACGTAGGCCGAGTCGTCGTTGTCCGACTCCTGGACCAGGGCGCTGCTGTTGGAGTCCGACAGGATCAGACGCACTTGCTCAGTGGTCATGACGCCCAGTACGTCCAGCAGGTAGCTCACGTTGAAGCCGATCTCCAGGGAGCCGCCGTTGTAATCAACGCCAACTTCTTCTTCCGCTTCTTCCTGCTCCGGGTTATTGGCCTGGATTTTCAGCTGGCCATTGGCCAGTTGAAGGCGAATACCGCGGTACTTTTCGTTGGACAGGATCGCAGTACGGCTGAACGCTTCACGCAGTGCCTGACGGTCACCGATCACCACCTTGTCACCGCCTTTAGGCAGAACGCGCTCGTAGTCCGGGAACTTGCCGTCTACCAGCTTGGAGGTAAAGGTGAACTCGCCGGTGGTCGCACGGATATGGTGTGCACCCAGAACGATGCTCACTTCGCCGTCTGGCTCGGTCAGCAGGCGCGCCAGCTCGAGGATACCCTTGCGCGGTACGATCACCTGGTGACGGTCTGGTTGGCCGATATCGGCTTTCATCGAGCACATGGCCAAACGGTGACCGTCGGTAGCTACGGCACGGATGATCCCGGCCGACACTTCCAGCAGCATACCGTTGAGGTAGTAACGAACGTCCTGCTGGGCCATGGCAAAGCTGGTGCGCTCGATCAGACGACGCAACTTGCTCTGCTGCAGGCTGCAGGTCAGCGAACCCGGACCTTCTTCAACCGTCGGGAAATCGTTGGCCGGCAACGTCGACAGGGTAAAGCGGCTACGGCCTGCCTTGACCACCAGTTTGTTGTCATCAAGTTTGATGTCGATCAGTGCATCGTTGGGCAGGCTTTTGCAGATATCCATCAGCTTGCGCGCAGGCACGGTGATTTCGCCTGGCTCGGCCGGCTCTTCAAGTTGCACCCGACCGACCAGCTCGACTTCAAGGTCAGTACCGGTCAGCGACAGTTGCTGGCCTTCGACAACCAACAGCACGTTGGACAATACCGGCAAGGTCTGGCGGCGTTCTACTACGCCGGCGACCAGTTGCAGGGGTTTCAACAGGGCTTCGCGTTGAATGGTGAAATGCATGGTCTAGTCCCTTGCCTTAATAAGCTGCGCTGGTGTCATCAGGTTGTCAGAGTTCGCAGCAGGTTCTTGTAGTCCTCGCGGATGTCCGCGTCGGATTCCTTGAGTTCGTTGATCTTGCGGCATGCGTGCAAAACCGTGGTGTGATCGCGACCGCCAAACACATCGCCGATTTCCGGCAGGCTGTGGTTGGTCAGTTCCTTGGACAGTGCCATGGCGACCTGGCGTGGTCGCGCTACCGAGCGCGAACGGCGCTTGGACAACAAGTCCGAGATCTTGATCTTGTAGTACTCGGCCACGGTACGCTGGATGTTATCCACAGAGACGAGTTTGTCTTGCAGCGCCAGCAAGTCTTTTAGGGACTCGCGAATCAGCTCGATGGTGATGTCGCGGCCCATAAAGTGCGAGTGAGCGATAACGCGCTTGAGCGCGCCTTCGAGCTCACGCACGTTGGAGCGAATGCGCTGGGCAATAAAGAAGGCTGCATCATGGGGCAGATCAACCTTGGCCTGATCGGCCTTCTTCATCAGGATCGCTACGCGGGTCTCTAGCTCCGGCGGCTCGACGGCAACCGTCAGTCCCCAGCCAAAGCGCGACTTCAGACGCTCTTCGAGGCCTTCGATTTCTTTCGGGTAACGGTCACTGGTCAGAATCACTTGCTGACCGCCTTCAAGCAGGGCGTTGAAGGTGTGGAAGAACTCTTCCTGGGACCGTTCCTTGCGCGCAAAGAATTGAATGTCATCGATAAGCAAGGCATCGACCGATCGGTAGAAGCGCTTGAACTCGTTGATGGCATTGAGCTGCAGGGCTTTAACCATATCAGCTACAAAACGCTCGGAATGCAGGTACACGACCTTGGCATTCGGGTTCTTCTTTAACAGGTGGTTACCCACCGCGTGCATCAAGTGAGTTTTACCCAGACCTACGCCACCATAAAGGAAGAGCGGGTTGTAACCATGCTTGGGGTTATCCGCCACTTGCCACGCCGCAGCGCGGGCCAGTTGGTTGGACTTGCCCTCGACGAAGTTTTCAAAGGTAAAGGTGCGGTTCAGGTAGCTGGTGTGCTTCAGGGCACCTTCAACCTGAACGGTGCGCTGTTCGGCGCGCACGGGTGCTTGCTGCGAGCTGGCGCCTGCCATCGGGTCGAAGCTGGCACGCGAAGGCTCTTCGCTGGCGGGCTCGGACTGCTTGGGCGCGGGTGCAGAGACTGCAGGCGTAGGCGCGCTCGGCGCCGGGGCTTGTTGAGAAGCCGATGCAGCCAAGGGCGCATTGGGGGCAGCACGAGGCGCCGAGCTGCGTTTGCTGCCTATTAACAAGGACAACGCTGGCGCCATGCCATTGCTGTGCTCATTCAACAGTTCAAGCAAACGGCTCAGGTATTTTTCGTTAACCCAGTCGAGAACGAATCGGTTGGGTGCATACACACGCAACTCGTCGCCTTCGGCTTCGACCTGTAGTGGACGGATCCAGGTGTTGAATTGCTGGGCAGGCAGCTCATCGCGCAAAAGCTCCACGCACTGCTGCCAAAGTTCCACTGACACGGATATCCCCTAAGTTGAAAGCCGGTGAGGCAAAAACAGGCGCCATTGTAGCGACCGCCGCCCCACTTATCCACATGTAGCTGACCTGCATATAAGGCGTTGACAGGCTTTTTACTGTGAACAAAGCGACAAATGGTATGTGCATAAGGTCTGTGGATAAGCGGGCCTGAGCTCGTTGCACAAGTGGGGGTAAAACTCTGTGCATAACACGACTGTGGATAAGTAGCCCTTTCATGCACAGCTTTTCCGAGGGTGCAGCACAGGCAAAGCACCGCTTGTGGACAACCTTTCTGTTCTCTGAAAACCTTGCTCTACAAGGGCTACATAGAGTTATCCACAGCAGAACGGCTCTATAAGAGTAGTAAGTTCTTTAAAAGAGCTTTAAATACTTCGTTTTTTTATTTCTATAGTTGGCAGGCACAAGACTGGTGCAAAACGGCAAACATCTATTTAGCAGTAAACGTTGGTTGGAAATTGACCTATCGGCTTGCATTCTCTAGAATCGCCGGTCTCTTAAAACGGGGGCCATTCCGGCCCGTTGTGGACGAACCAGGTAGCACGACATGAAACGTACTTTCCAACCAAGCACTATCAAACGCGCCCGCACTCACGGTTTCCGTGCTCGCATGGCTACTAAAAACGGCCGTGCAGTCCTGTCGCGTCGCCGCGCCAAAGGCCGTGCACGTCTGGCAGTTTGATAATCAGACAATGGTGGTGAGTCAGGACTTCAGTCGGGAAAAGCGGTTACTCACTCCCCGACATTTCAAGGCAGTCTTTGACTCCCCCACCGGCAAGGTTCCGGGGAAAAATCTCCTGCTCCTTGCGCGTAGCAACGATCTTGATCACCCCCGCCTGGGGTTAGTGATCGGGAAAAAGAGCGTAAAGCTCTCCGTTGAGCGCAATCGCCTTAAGCGTTTGATGCGTGAATCGTTTCGTCTCCACCAGGATTTACTGGTTGGTTGGGATATCGTTATCGTCGCGCGCAAAGGTTTGGGTGACGTAGAGAACCCCGAATTGATTCAGCATTTCGGCAAACTCTGGAAGCGTCTGGCCCGTAACACGCCAGTTCCAGCGGTTAAAACCGAAACTGTAGGGGTAGGCAGTCCTGATGCGTAAACTGGCACTCGTTCCGATCCAGTTTTATCGTTATGCCATTAGTCCTTTGATGGCCAGCCACTGCCGTTTCTACCCCAGTTGTTCCTGCTACGCGTTGGAAGCCATCGAAAATCATGGCCTTCTGCGCGGCGGCTGGCTGACCTTTCGTCGTTTAGGTCGCTGTCACCCGTGGAATCCCGGTGGTTACGACCCGGTTCCACCTATCCCTACCTCCCGTTCTTCTTGATGGCCGAGTAATCATGGATATTAAACGCACGATCCTGATCGTCGCTCTCGCAGTCGTGTCCTACGTTATGGTTCTGAAATGGAACCAGGACTACGGCCAAGCTGCCCTGCCGACTCAGAATGTTGCCGCCAGCACCACCGCACCGGCTTTGCCCGATACGGTTTCAGGTAACAACGTTGCAAACAGTGCCGATGTACCCAGCGCCAATACCGATACCAGCACACCGACTGAAACCCCGGTGGCTGCAAGCAAAGACCTCATCCACGTAAAAACGGATGTTCTGGATATCGCGATTGATCCACAGGGTGGTGATATTGCCCAGCTGCGTCTGCCGCTTTATCCACGTCGCCAGGATCACCCGGATGTTCCTTTCCAGTTGTTCGATAACGGCAACGAACGCACCTATCTGGCCCAAAGTGGCCTGACAGGCGTTGATGGCCCGGACGCCCGTCCGTCAGGTCGTCCTGTTTTCAGCACCGAGAAAAAGACCTACGAACTGGCCCCAGGTCAGGATCAACTGGTTGTTGATCTGAAATTCAGCGAAAACGGCATCAACTACATCAAACGTTTCACGCTCAAGCGTGGTTTGTACGATGTACAAGTCAGCTATCTGATTGATAACGAGAGCGGCAAGCCGTGGAACGGCAACCTGTTCGCGCAATTGAAGCGTGATGCCAGCTCCGATCCTTCTTCCAGCACCGCCACCGGTACTGCGACTTACCTGGGCGCTGCCCTGTGGACAAGTGCAGAGCCGTACAAAAAAGTGTCGATGAAAGATATCGACAAGGCTCAGCTGAAAGAAACCGTACAAGGCGGCTGGGTTGCCTGGTTGCAGCACTACTTTGTGACCGCGTGGATCCCTCAGAAAGGCGATAACAACGTCGTTCAGACCCGCAAAGACAACCAAGGCAACTACATCATCGGTTTCACTGGCCCAACATTGACTGTTGAACCGGGCAAAACCGCTGAAACCAGCGCTACGTTGTACGCCGGTCCGAAAAGCCAGGGTGTACTCAAAGAGTTGTCCCCAGGCCTGGAACTGACAGTTGACTACGGCATCCTGTGGTTCATTGCCCAGCCTATCTTCTGGCTGCTGCAACATATCCACAGCCTGGTCGGTAACTGGGGCTGGTCGATCATCTTCCTGACCATGCTGATCAAAGGGATCTTCTTCCCTCTGTCGGCCGCCAGCTACAAGTCGATGGCCCGCATGCGCGCTGTGGCACCAAAACTGGCCGCTCTGAAAGAGCAGTTCGGTGATGACCGCCAGAAAATGTCGCAAGCGATGATGGAGCTGTACAAGAAAGAGAAGATCAATCCACTGGGCGGCTGCTTGCCGATTCTGGTGCAGATGCCGGTCTTCCTGTCCTTGTACTGGGTACTTCTGGAAAGTGTTGAAATGCGCCAGGCGCCGTTCATGCTCTGGATTACCGACCTGTCGATCAAAGACCCGTTCTTCATTCTGCCGATCATCATGGGCGCAACCATGTTCATCCAGCAGCGTCTGAACCCGACTCCGCCGGATCCGATGCAGGCCAAGGTGATGAAGCTGATGCCAATCATCTTCACCTTCTTCTTCCTGTGGTTCCCGGCTGGTCTGGTGCTGTACTGGGTTGTGAACAACTGCCTGTCCATCGCTCAACAGTGGTACATCACGCGTAAAGTCGAAGCGGCTACCAAAAAAGTCGCTGAGTAACTTACTCTGATACGCACCACTCAAAACGCCCCCTAGTGGGGCGTTTTGCTATCCGTCACTTTTGTTTTGAGGCCTGTTTTATGAGTGTTCCGGCAGAGACTATTGCTGCAGTAGCGACCGCCCAAGGCCGAGGTGGTGTGGGGATCGTACGTATTTCCGGCCCACTCGCCCGTGTTGCGGCCAAAGCGTTCAGCGAACGCGAACTAAAACCGCGCTATGCCCATTACGGCCCTTTTTACGGCGACAACCGCGAAGTGCTGGATGAAGGCATAGCACTCTACTTCCCCGGGCCCAACTCCTTTACCGGCGAAGACGTCCTTGAACTGCAGGGCCACGGCGGTCCGATTGTTCTGGATATGCTGCTGCAGCGCTGCATCCAGTTGGGCTGCCGTTTGGCCCGTCCGGGGGAGTTCAGCGAGCGGGCCTTTTTGAATGACAAGCTCGACCTGGCCCAGGCCGAGGCGATTGCCGATCTGATCGAGGCAAGTTCTGCACAGGCTGCGCGTAACGCATTACGTTCCTTGCAGGGTGCTTTCTCTCAACGTGTGCATAACTTGACCGAGCAATTGATCGGTTTGCGTATCTATGTCGAAGCAGCGATTGATTTCCCGGAAGAAGAAATCGACTTCCTCGCCGATGGCCATGTGCTCGGTATGCTCGACAAGGTTCGTGAAGAGTTATCCACCGTACAGCGCGAAGCCGGCCAGGGTGCTTTGCTGCGCGACGGCATGACCGTGGTGATTGCCGGGCGGCCCAATGCTGGAAAATCGAGCCTGCTCAATGCCCTGGCCGGGCGTGAAGCGGCGATCGTGACCGAAATCGCGGGTACTACCCGTGATGTGTTACGCGAACACATCCACATCGATGGCATGCCATTGCACGTTGTCGACACCGCAGGTCTGCGCGACACCGATGACCAGGTTGAGAAAATTGGCGTGCAGCGCGCACTCAAGGCCATTGGTGAAGCTGATAGGGTATTGCTGGTGGTTGATGCCACGGCACCGGAAGCTGATGACCCGTTTGCCCTGTGGCCAGAGTTTCTTGAACAACGCCCGGATCCGGCGAAGGTGACCTTGATCCGCAACAAGGCGGATCTAAGCGGTGAGAATGTAGCCCTTGAAGTCAGTGAAGATGGCCATGTCACCATCAGCCTGAGTGCCAGATCTACAGAAGGCTTGGACCTGCTGCGGGAACACCTCAAGGCCTGCATGGGCTATGAGCAGACCTCGGAGAGCAGCTTCAGCGCACGCCGCCGCCATCTGGAGGCATTGCAGCACGCCAGCAAGGCACTTGAGCATGGCAGGGCACAACTGACCCTGGCGGGCGCCGGGGAGCTATTGGCCGAAGATTTGCGCCAGGCACAGCATTCCCTTGGCGAAATTACCGGGGCATTCAGTTCGGATGACCTGCTGGGGCGGATCTTCTCCAGCTTCTGTATCGGTAAATGACCCTCGTAGCAGCAACTGTCTTGCCCAGTCATTTACGTTCGCCATGCTGTGCCGTCGCGCAGCATGGCGTTAAGCCGGATCAACAGCACCCGCATGCATGCCACCAGCGCTACTTTTGCGCTCTTGCCTTTGCCGCATAGCCCTTCATAACGCGCTTTGAACGAGGCATCGTAGCGGATGACCGTCCAGCACGACATGTAGAGCGCGCGCCTCACAGCACTGCGTCCACCGCAGATCTTGCGCTTGCCTTGGAACGTCCCGCTGTCATTGTTATACGGGGCCAGGCCGGCCAGTGCCGCAATTTGGTGACGGTCGAGTTCACCTAGCTCCGGCAGGTAAGCCATCAGGCTGGCAGCGGTGATCGTGCCGATGCCTTTGACAGATGTCAGCTGCGTCGTCTTGAGCGCGTCGAGCGCCTGCATCGCTTCTTCGATAGCCTTTTCCAGATCCAAGATTTGTACTTTCAGGAAGGCGATATGACCTTTCAATGCCTCGATAACCTTGGGCAGGTGAGCTTGATGGATGCGGCGCCGATCATCGTCACGCTGCTGGACGAAGCGCTCGCGTTGTTGAACCAACTCCCGCAAACACTGGGCCTGCGTGGAGACCATCTGCGGATTGCTTGCCTTTAGCGTTTGCGCAAACTGCGCGAGAACGTGGGCATCAATGGGGTCTGTTTTGGCTTGCTTGCCGATTGCCTCGGCAAACGCCCGTGCACGGCGAGGATTTACGCGGATGACGATAAATCCAGCCAGACTTAACGCCATCATCACGCCCCGCTCGTAACCACCGGTCGCCTCAAGCAGAGCCTTCTGTACGTCGTATTCGCTCAGCTTTTCGACCAGCTGCGCGTAACCTGCTGAGTTGTTGGGGACATTAAAGCTGACGTCTTGGGGGTGGAGCCAAACGGACAGAGTGGATTTAGCTACATCGATACCGAGCCAGGAAATCATAACAAACACCTCTTACACTCAAGGATGAGAGCACTCTGGTGATGCCCATGCTTGTGATGTTCGAGGTGCGCTCGTTCAACTGTTCGGGCTTGTAGCCAGAGCGGAGAGGTGAATGGCGGTTCTGCTGCTACACGTGCTTACTAACACTGCTGCCGAACAACCTGCCATTCACCGCTCTCACCCCAGACTTTATTCCTTTCTTTAGACACAAGCTGCCGTAGGTACGAGGCTGCGTCCGGCGGCACAGCCGTCGTAAAATCAGACACTGTGGTGTGCCAGTTAAAACCGGAGCTCAGGATTTACGACGACTACGTCGCCGAACGCAGCATCGTTCCTACGGCAGCTGCTACAGTTATCCACATTCACACGAGGTATTAGTCCGATGCGCCATTGATGCCGCCGCGATGCTTGCGGCCAGTTCTTGATTCCCCTGCAACAGGGGGTAGATCTGTGCATCTCTGGAGTGCGTATGGCTAACGTTACCTCTGTAACGCTGCAAGGCGTTTCTTATCATCTGCCCGATGGCAGTTCCCTGTTTTCAGATATTGATCTGCATCTCGACCAGCGCCGCACCGGCCTGGTAGGGCGCAATGGTGTGGGCAAGAGCATATTGGCGCGCATCATGGCAGGGGATATCTTGCCCTCAACCGGCCACTGCATGCGTAATGGCACGGTGTATTACCTGACGCAGCAAGTCAGCCATGACCCCAATCACACCCTTGCCGAGCTTGCTGGCGTGCAACCAGTCATTAGCGCCCTTGAGCGAATAGAGCGGGGCAGCAGCGCCCAAGCGGACTTTGACTGTGTGGGCGAACGCTGGAATATCCGCCAGCAACTGCTCGATCAGCTAAGCCGCAACAAGCTTGCACACCTGACCCTTTCGACTCCTGCATCAGCACTCAGCGGTGGTGAAGCCATGCGCGTGGCTCTGCTGGGCGCCTTTTTGTCGAAAGCCGACCTGTTGATCCTGGATGAGCCCACCAATCATCTGGATCACCAGCATCGACTTGCCCTGCATGAACAGTTGCAGCAGTGGCCAGAAGGATTACTTGTTATCAGCCATGATCGCGCCTTGCTGGAAAATATGGAGCGCATCGTTGAGCTGTCACCACAGGGCCTCACCAGTTACGGCGGCGGTTACTCGTTTTATGCACAGGCCAAAACCGGGCAACTGCAAGCGGCACAACAACAGCTGGCGGCATACCGGCTGGAGCGCAAGCGTCAGGAACAGACCCTGCGTGAGCAAAGGGAAAGTCTTGAGCGCAAACAATCCCGTGGCCGGAAACAGGCCGCTGACGCCAATCAGGCGAAGATTTTGCTGGGCCGGCAAAAGGAGCGCAGCCAGGCCAGCAGCGGTAAGTTGCGGGTACAGCAGGATGCGGCTCGCGAGCAATTATCTGTGCAGGTCCGTCAGGCTGCGAATCAGGTAGAAGAGCAGCAGGCCATCTTTATCTCTGCGCCGCAGCCTTGCTCTGGCTCGCCGGCTCAAATTGCCGAGTTGATAGAGGCCCGCCTGCCTTATGGGGCGCAACAACTGCGCAGGATCAATCTTGCCGTTACGCGAGGCCAGCGCATTGCCTTGACCGGCCCGAACGGCTGCGGCAAGTCGACCTTGCTCAAGGTATTGGCCGGGCAACTAACGGTTGTTTCCGGTCAGGCCAGGACCCTGGTCACCAGCACTTACCTCGACCAGCACCTGGGCGTTTTGGAACCGGCTCGGTCAGTTCTTGAGCAGTTGCAGTCACTTAACCGGCAACTGAGTGAAGGAGAATTACGTACCCGGCTGGCGCAATTGGGCCTCAATGCCGATCGTATTAACCTGCAATCCCATCGGCTCAGTGGCGGTGAACGCTTGAAAGCGGCGATGGCCTGCGTGTTTTATACACAATCCCCACCACAGCTGTTACTGCTCGATGAACCGGCCAATCACCTGGATCTGCCTTCCGTTCAAGCCCTGGAAAGCATGCTCAAGCATTACCCGGGCACTCTGATCGTTACCTCACACGATGATGTGTTTCTGGCCGCAATCGGAATTACCCACAGGCTCATGGCCTCACCCACAGGCTGGCTGCTTTGCCCCGTCTAACGGGGCTGTTGGCTACCGTTTATCACATTAATCATTGACCGAACGTCCGACCGCTTGCCGGATTGCACCTTCAAGCGTTTTTCGGCTGCCTGTTTATTGGCTCGAAAGCACCCAAACACGGGAATAAGCCCTGTGTATAACTGGCCCTCAGGTCAGTGGGTAAGTAGGTCTGAAAACTGAAGATAACCACCCCTGTGGATAAGCACCTGTTTTACCCACAGGCTTAAAGCACTTATCCCAACCCCTCATCAGTGCATAACCACAGACTTTTGATCCTCTGTACAGTACGTAAAATATAGCCTGTAGCAATCTATCCACAGAAAGGTGCCCCAGTAGAAATAAACATAAAAACAAAGCTTTATAAATTTCTTCTCTATTTATTTATCTATCTTGCCCTTATCCACAGCTGGTTAAATTTTGTGCAAAGGGTTCTTTAAGAAGGGCGAAGTCCCTATACTTCGCGGTCTATCCAAAAAACCCCTAGTAACAGGCACGAGGTGCGTGGTGAATTTCCCTTCCCGTTTTGCAGTGATCGTCATCGGCGGCGGTCACGCCGGAACCGAGGCTGCACTTGCTTCAGCACGTATGGGTGTGAAAACCCTGCTGTTGACCCACAACGTGGAAACCCTCGGGCAAATGAGCTGCAATCCTGCAATTGGCGGGATTGGTAAAAGCCATCTGGTTAAAGAAATCGATGCCCTTGGCGGCGCGATGGCGATAGCCACCGATAAAGGCGGTATTCAGTTCCGCGTACTCAACGGACGCAAAGGCCCGGCAGTACGGGCGACCCGTGCACAGGCCGACCGCATCCTGTACAAGGCCGCCGTACGCGAAATCCTGGAAAACCAGCCCAACCTGTGGATATTTCAACAGGCCGCTGATGACCTGATCGTTGAACAGGATCAAGTCCGTGGCGTAGTGACCCAGATGGGCCTGCGTTTTATGGCTGATGCCGTGGTTCTGACCACAGGCACTTTCCTCGGTGGACTTATCCACATCGGCATGCAGAATTACTCGGGCGGTCGGGCCGGTGATCCACCTTCGATTGCCCTGGCACACCGTCTGCGTGAACTGCCCCTGCGAGTCGGTCGCCTGAAAACCGGGACGCCACCGCGTATCGATGGCCGTTCTGTGGATTTCTCGGTAATGACCGAGCAACCGGGTGATACACCGATTCCTGTCATGTCGTTCATGGGCAACAAGGAACAGCACCCGGCCCAGGTCAGCTGCTGGATTACCCATACCAACGCCCGCACTCACGAAATCATTGCCTCCAACCTTGATCGTTCGCCGATGTATTCAGGCGTGATCGAAGGTATTGGCCCGCGTTACTGCCCGTCGATCGAAGACAAGATCCATCGCTTTGCCGACAAGGAAAGCCATCAGGTCTTTATCGAGCCGGAAGGTTTGACCACACACGAGCTGTACCCGAACGGGATTTCCACCTCCTTGCCGTTCGACGTGCAAATCCAGATCGTGCAATCGATTCGCGGTATGGAAAACGCCCATATCGTGCGCCCGGGCTATGCCATCGAGTACGATTACTTCGATCCACGCGACCTGAAGTACAGCCTCGAAACCAAGGTGATTGGCGGCTTGTTCTTTGCCGGGCAAATCAACGGCACCACCGGTTACGAAGAAGCCGGCGCCCAGGGTTTGCTGGCTGGCGCCAACGCGGCATTGCTCGCACAGGGCAAGGAAAGCTGGTGCCCGCGCCGGGATGAGGCGTACATCGGCGTATTGGTCGACGACCTGATTACCCTGGGTACTCAAGAACCGTACCGGATGTTCACTTCCCGCGCCGAATACCGCCTGATCCTGCGCGAAGACAACGCCGACATGCGCTTGACTGAAAAAGGCCGCGAACTGGGCCTGGTCGACGACGCTCGTTGGGCGGCTTTCTGCACCAAGCGCGAAAGCATCGCGCAGGAAGAACAACGCCTCAAAAGTACCTGGGTTCGTCCGGGTACCGAGCAGGGTGATGCCATTGCTGCCAAGTTCGGCACACCGCTGACCCATGAATACAATTTGCTCAACCTGCTGACCCGCCCCGAAATTGATTACGCCGGCCTGGTTGAAGTGACCGGGCAGGGGGCAGAAGACCCGCTGGTTGCCGAGCAGGTTGAGATCAAAACCAAGTACGCCGGTTATATCGATCGTCAACAAGACGAAATTGCCCGTCTGCGTGCCAGTGAAAATACCAAGCTGCCTGTGGATATCGATTACACGACCATCTCCGGTCTGTCGAAAGAGATTCAGAGCAAGTTGGGCGCAACACGTCCCGAGACCCTGGGCCAGGCTTCGCGTATCCCGGGTGTGACCCCTGCGGCAATTTCCCTGTTGATGATTCACCTGAAAAAGCGCGGCGCTGGCCGCACGTTGGAGCAAAACGCTTGAGTTCGCTGGTAACCGCACAACACGCCGAAGAGTTATCCACAGGTGCACGCCAGCTGGGCGTCGCACTGACCGAGCATCAGCATCAGCAATTGCTGGGTTATCTGGCCCTGTTGATCAAATGGAACAAGGCCTACAACCTCACGGCTGTGCGTAACCCGGACGAGATGGTGTCGCGTCATTTGCTCGACAGTCTGAGCGTGATGCCCTTCATCGAAAATGGCCGTTGGCTGGATGTGGGCAGTGGCGGCGGCATGCCGGGTATTCCCCTGGCGATCCTGTTTCCCGAGTCGCAAGTGACCTGCCTGGACAGCAACGGCAAGAAAACCCGTTTCCTGACCCAGGTAAAACTCGAGCTGAAGCTGGATAACCTGCAAGTTATCCACAGTCGCGTCGAAGAATTCCAGCCTGAGCAGCCTTTCAACGGAATTGTTTCCAGGGCTTTCAGCAGCATGGAGAACTTCAGCAACTGGACGCGCCACCTTGGCAACAGCGAAACCCGCTGGTTGGCAATGAAGGGCGTTCATCCGGCCGATGAGCTGGTAGCATTGCCGTCTGATTTTCGTCTCGATGGCGAACACGCCTTGACCGTTCCGGGTTGCCAAGGCCAACGCCATCTGCTGATACTGCGCCGCACGGCATGATTGGGAACGCAAGCAAGAATGGCTAAGGTATTCGCAATAGCGAACCAAAAAGGTGGTGTGGGTAAAACCACCACCTGTATCAACCTCGCAGCATCGCTGGTCGCGACCAAGCGCCGCGTGCTGCTCATTGACCTTGATCCACAGGGCAACGCCACCATGGGTAGCGGTGTGGATAAACACGGTCTTGAGAATTCGGTCTACGACCTGTTGATCGGTGAATGCGACCTGGCCCAGGCCATGCACATCTCCGAGCACGGTGGTTACCAGTTGCTTCCCGCCAACCGCGATTTGACCGCGGCTGAAGTCGTGCTGCTCGAAATGCAGATGAAGGAAAGCCGTCTGCGTACAGCGCTGGCCCCGGTTCGCGAAAGCTACGATTACATCCTGATCGATTGCCCGCCGTCGTTGTCGATGCTGACCTTGAATGCCCTGGTGGCGGCCGATGGGGTGATTATCCCCATGCAGTGCGAGTACTTTGCACTCGAAGGCCTGAGCGACCTTGTGGATAACATCAAGCGCATCGCCGAGCTGCTCAATCCGAACCTGAAGATCGAAGGCCTGCTGCGCACCATGTACGACCCGCGCCTGAGCCTGATGAACGATGTTTCGGCGCAGCTCAAGGAACACTTCGGCGAGCAGCTCTACGACACCGTGATTCCGCGCAACATCCGCCTGGCCGAAGCGCCAAGCTATGGCATGCCAGCGCTGGCGTATGACAAAAATTCCCGTGGCGCGATTGCTTACCTTGCCCTGGCGGGCGAGCTGGTTCGTCGTCAACGTCGTTCTACCCGCACGCCTCAGCCAACTTAAGGAATTTCCATGGCCGTCAAGAAACGAGGTCTCGGACGCGGACTGGATGCACTCCTGAGTGGTCCTACGGTCAGCTCGCTGGAAGAGCAAGCGGTCAAGGTTGATCAAAGCGAACTGCAGCACCTGCCCCTGGACCTGATCCAGCGCGGCAAGTACCAGCCTCGTCGCGACATGGATCCGCAGGCGCTTGAAGAACTGGCCAGCTCGATCCGCACCCAGGGCGTGATGCAACCGATCGTGGTGCGCCCGATCGAAGGTAACCGCTTTGAGATCATCGCCGGTGAACGTCGCTGGCGCGCCAGCCAACAGGCTGGCAAGGACACGATCCCGGCGATGGTCAAAGACGTGCCGGACGAAACCGCCATTGCGATGGCGTTGATCGAGAACATTCAGCGTGAAGACCTCAATCCGATCGAGGAAGCTGTCGCCTTGCAGCGTTTGCAGCAAGAGTTCCAGCTGACTCAACAGCAAGTCGCCGACGCTGTGGGTAAGTCCCGGGTGTCTGTGGCTAACTTGTTGCGATTGATTTCGTTACCGGAAGTGATCAAGACCATGCTGTCCCACGGTGACCTGGAAATGGGTCATGCGCGGGCATTGCTCGGTTTGCCTGATGCTCAGCAGGTTGAAGGGGCGCGACACGTTGTCGCACGAGGCCTGACGGTACGTCAGACTGAAGCCCTGGTTCGCCAGTGGTTGAGTGGCAAACAGGAACCCGCGGAACCGGTTAAAACCGATCCGGACATTGCCAGACTCGAACAGCGTCTGGCTGAGCGGCTGGGCTCTGCGGTGCAGATCCGCCACGGAAAGAAGGGAAAAGGCCAGTTAGTGATTGGTTACAATTCCCTGGATGAGCTGCAAGGAGTGCTTGCTCACATCCGCTGAAACAATTCCTCATGTAGCGCGCAGTCGGAAATCACTACCTGACAGTTGAATAGGGGCTTCGTCGCCCCTATACTCTGCGCGCATTTTGTCGGCACAAATTATGCCAAGTTTTCTGTTTTTGGTAGCCGACCTTTGAGGAGCAGTTGTGATGGAAACCCGCACGCCAAACCGCTTGCCGTTCCATCGCTTGGCGGTTTTTCCGGTTTTGCTGGCTCAATTTGTCGTTTTATTGCTGGCTGCTCTGGGGCTCTGGCAATGGCATGGAGTCGTCGCCGGATATTCAGGACTCTGCGGAGGCCTGATAGCTTTGCTACCCAATGTGTATTTTGCTCACAGGGCTTTTCGGTTTTCCGGCGCCCGAGCAGCGCAAGCCATCGTCCGGTCGTTTTACGCCGGTGAGGCAGGCAAGTTAATTTTGACGGCAGTGCTGTTCGCGCTGACGTTTGCAGGTGTGAAGCCATTGGCGCCGTTAGCAGTATTCGGTGTCTTCGTGCTGACCCAACTGGTCAGTTGGTTCGCTCCCCTGCTAATGAGAACAACACTTTCGAGACCTTAGGGCGTTTGAGGCAACCATGGCAGAAACAACCGCTTCGGGCTATATCCAGCACCACTTACAGAACCTGACCTTTGGGCAGCTACCTGATGGCGGCTGGGGCTTTGCCCACACCGTTGCAGAAGCTAAAGCAATGGGCTTTTGGGCGTTCCACGTCGATACCCTCGGCTGGTCGCTGTTTGTTGGTCTGATTTTCATCCTCGTATTCCGCATGGCGGCCAAGAAGGCAACTTCCGGTCAGCCAGGCGCACTGCAGAACTTCGTTGAAGTACTGGTGGAATTCGTTGATGGCAGCGTAAAAGACAGTTTCCACGGTCGCAGTGCAGTAATCGCACCGCTGGCGCTGACCATTTTCGTGTGGGTGTTCCTGATGAACGCCATCGACTTGATCCCGGTTGACTGGATTCCTCAGTTGGCCATCTTGATCACTGGCGATGAACACTTCCCGTTCCGTGCCGTACCGACGACTGATCCAAACGCGACCATGGGCATGGCCCTGTCGGTGTTTGCACTGATCATCTTCTACAGCATCAAGATCAAGGGCATCGGTGGCTTTATCGGTGAACTGACCCTGCACCCATTCGGCAGCAAGAACATTTTTGTTCAGGCGCTGCTGATTCCGGTGAACTTCCTGCTCGAATTCGTGACGTTGATTGCCAAGCCTATTTCGTTGGCTCTGCGTCTGTTCGGCAACATGTACGCTGGCGAGCTGGTGTTTATCCTGATCGCCGTGATGTTCGGCAGCGGCCTGCTTTGGCTTAGCGGTCTGGGCGTGGTGCTGCAATGGGCGTGGGCTGTATTCCACATCCTGATCATCACCTTGCAAGCGTTCATCTTCATGATGTTGACCATCGTCTACCTGTCGATGGCACACGAAGATAATCACTAAGATCCGCTTCGGCGAATCTGGTGCTCCTCTCACCTTCGGGTGAGAGGGCGTCGCAAAATGATTTTGTTTTACCGCTTTAATCTAAAAACCTAAACCATACGACGTAAAAGTCGGGAGGAAAGATGGAAACTGTAGTTGGTCTAACCGCTATCGCTGTTGCACTGTTGATCGGCCTGGGCGCACTGGGTACCGCAATTGGTTTCGGCCTGTTGGGTGGCAAGTTCCTGGAAGGCGCAGCGCGTCAACCAGAAATGGTTCCAATGCTGCAAGTTAAAATGTTCATCGTTGCCGGTCTGCTCGACGCCGTAACCATGATCGGTGTTGGTATCGCACTGTTCTTCACCTTCGCTAATCCTTTCGTTGGTCAACTCGCTGGCTAATCACTCGAATTTTCGAGTTGATTAGAGTGATGGACAACGAACGAGCGAGGTGTTGGCGTGAACATTAATGCAACCCTGATTGGCCAGTCCGTTGCGTTCTTCATTTTTGTACTGTTTTGCATGAAGTTCGTGTGGCCTCCGGTCATCGCGGCATTGCAAGAACGTCAGAAGAAGATTGCGGCTGGACTGGACGCTGCTAACCGAGCAGCTCGCGACCTGGAGTTGGCCCAAGATAAAGCGGGTCAACAACTGCGCGAAGCTAAGGCTCAAGCAGCTGAAATCATTGAGCAAGCCAAGAAACGCGGTACTCAGATCGTAGACGAAGCCCGTGAACAGGCTCGCGTTGAAGCTGACCGTGTGAAGGCTCAGGCTCAGGCCGAGATCGAACAGGAACTGAACAGCGTCAAAGACGCCCTGCGTGCCCAACTGGGTACCCTGGCTGTTGAAGGCGCAGAGAAGATCCTGGGTGCCACAATCGATCAAAACGCGCACGCGGAGCTGGTTACTAAACTGGCTGCTGAAATTTAAGCGAGGGCGATCATGGCAGAATTGACCACGTTGGCCCGACCTTACGCTAAGGCAGCCTTCGAGCACGCCCAGGCCCACCAGCAACTGGCCTCTTGGTCAGCCATGCTCGGCCTGGCTGCAGCAGTGTCGCAAGACGACACTATGCAGCGCGTGCTCAAGGCCCCGCGACTGACGAGCGCAGAAAAGGCCGCCACGTTTATTGACGTGTGCGGCGACAAGTTCACTGTAGAAGCACAGAACTTCATCAACGTCGTTGCCGAAAACGACCGTCTCCCGCTGTTGCCGGAGATCGCCGCTCTGTTTGACCTGTACAAGGCCGAACAAGAGAAGTCGGTAGACGTTGAAGTCACCAGTGCTTTTGCATTGAACCAAGAACAGCAAGACAAACTCGCCAAGGTTCTCAGTGCACGACTCGACCGGGAAGTGCGCCTGCAAGTTGCGGAGGATGCCAGCCTTATAGGTGGTGTCATCATCCGCGCCGGCGACCTGGTTATCGATGGCTCGGTTCGCGGGAAACTCGCAAGCCTTGCCGAAGCATTGAAATCTTGAGTTTGAAGGGGCAGCAGAGCAATGCAGCAACTCAATCCTTCCGAAATAAGTGAAATTATCAAGGGCCGCATCGAAAAACTCGATGTGACCTCCCAAGCCCGTAACGAAGGCACTGTCGTCAGCGTATCTGACGGTATTGTGCGGATTCACGGTCTGGCCGACGTAATGTACGGCGAGATGATCGAGTTTCCGGGCAGCGTCTTCGGTATGGCTCTCAACCTCGAGCAAGACTCTGTAGGTGCCGTAGTACTGGGCGCATACACGACTCTGGCTGAAGGCATGAGCGCCAAGTGCACTGGCCGTATCCTGGAAGTTCCGGTTGGTAAGGAACTGCTGGGTCGCGTTGTCGACGCACTGGGTAACCCAGTTGATGGCAAAGGTCCACTGGGCAACACCGAGACTGATGCAGTCGAGAAAGTTGCTCCAGGCGTGATCTGGCGTAAGTCGGTAGACCAGCCTGTACAGACTGGCTACAAGGCTGTCGATGCCATGATCCCTGTCGGCCGTGGCCAGCGTGAGCTGATCATCGGTGACCGTCAGATCGGTAAAACCGCTCTGGCGATCGACGCGATCATCAACCAGAAGAACAGCGGCATTTTCTGTGTATACGTAGCGATCGGTCAGAAGCAATCGACCATCGCCAACGTGGTTCGCAAGCTGGAAGAAAACGGCGCGCTGGCTAACACCATCGTCGTTGCTGCCAGTGCTTCCGAATCCGCAGCGCTGCAGTTCCTGGCACCGTACTCCGGTTGCACCATGGGCGAATACTTCCGCGACCGCGGTGAAGACGCGCTGATCGTTTATGACGATCTGTCCAAGCAAGCAGTGGCTTACCGCCAGATTTCCCTGCTGCTGCGCCGTCCACCAGGCCGTGAAGCTTACCCAGGCGACGTGTTCTATCTCCACTCCCGTCTTCTGGAGCGCGCATCCCGCGTATCCGAAGAATACGTAGAGAAGTTCACCAACGGCGCAGTGACCGGCAAAACCGGTTCCCTGACCGCACTGCCGATCATCGAAACCCAGGCTGGCGACGTTTCCGCGTTCGTTCCGACCAACGTGATTTCCATCACCGACGGTCAGATCTTCCTGGAATCGGCCATGTTCAACTCCGGGATCCGTCCTGCAGTGAACGCCGGTGTTTCGGTATCCCGTGTGGGTGGTGCCGCTCAGACCAAGATCATCAAGAAGCTGTCCGGTGGTATCCGTACCGCTCTGGCTCAGTACCGTGAACTGGCAGCATTTGCCCAGTTCGCTTCTGACCTGGACGAAGCGACCCGTAAGCAACTTGAGCATGGTCAGCGCGTTACCGAGCTGATGAAGCAGAAGCAATACGCACCAATGTCGATCGCTGACATGGCGCTGTCGCTGTATGCCGCTGAGCGTGGGTTCCTGACTGACGTCGAAATCACCAAGGTCGGTAGCTTTGAACAAGCGCTGATTGCTTACTTCAACCGCGATCACGCCGAGCTTATGGCGAAGATCAACGTTAAAGGTGACTTCAATGACGAAATCGACGCTGGCATCAAAGCCGGTATCGAGAAGTTCAAGGCCACCCAAACCTGGTAAGCCGCAGCGGGAGCCGCAAGGCTCCCGCTTGCTAACCTGATAGGTGTTACATGGCAGGCGCAAAAGAGATTCGCAGTAAGATTGCGAGCATCAAAAGCACGCAAAAGATTACCAGCGCCATGGAAAAAGTGGCGGTCAGCAAAATGCGCAAGGCACAAATGCGCATGGCTGCTAGCCGTCCTTATGCGGAGCGTATCCGCCAGGTTATTGGGCATTTGGCCAACGCCAACCCGGAATACCGCCACCCGTTCATGATCGACCGCGAAGTTAAGCGTGTGGGTTATGTGGTTGTGAGCAGTGACCGTGGTTTGTGCGGTGGTTTGAATACCAACCTGTTCAAGGCTTTGGTCAAGGACATGGCGGTAAACCGTGAAAACGGCGTCGAGATTGATCTGTGCGTGGTCGGCAGCAAAGGTGCGGCATTTTTCCGTAACTTCGGCGGTAACGTCGTCGCTGCTATCAGCCATCTGGGTGAAGAACCGTCGATCAATGATTTGATCGGCAGCGTTAAGGTGATGCTGGATGCTTACCTGGAAGGCCGTATTGACCGCCTGTCCGTGGTATCCAACAAGTTCATCAACACCATGACGCAACAGCCTACTGTGGAGCAATTGATTCCACTGGTGGCGACCCCGGATCAAGAACTCAAGCACCACTGGGACTATCTCTACGAACCGGATGCCAAAGAGCTGCTAGACGGCTTGATGGTGCGTTACGTGGAGTCGCAGGTGTACCAGGCGGTGGTCGAGAACAGTGCAGCTGAACAAGCTGCGCGGATGATCGCAATGAAGAACGCCACTGATAACGCCGGTGACTTGATCAGCGATTTGCAGCTGATCTACAACAAGGCGCGTCAGGCTGCGATCACCCAAGAGATCTCGGAAATCGTCGGCGGCGCTGCCGCGGTTTAACGGTTCAAATATTCAGAGGATCCAGCTATGAGTAGCGGACGTATCGTTCAAATCATCGGCGCCGTGATCGACGTGGAATTTCCACGCGAAAACGTACCGAGCATCTACAACGCGCTGAAAGTAAAAAGCGCGGCCGGAACCACTCTGGAAGTTCAGCAACAGCTGGGCGACGGCGTGGTTCGTACCATTGCGATGGGTTCCACCGAGGGCTTGAAGCGCGGTCTGGAAGTCACCGACTCTGGCGCAGCCATCTCCGTTCCAGTAGGTAAAGCTACCCTGGGCCGGATCATGGACGTTCTGGGCAACCCGATCGACGAAGCTGGCCCGATTGACACCGAAGAGCGTTGGGGCATTCACCGCCCAGCACCGTCCTTCGCTGAGCAAGCTGGCGGCAACGACCTGCTGGAAACCGGTATCAAGGTTATCGACCTGATCTGCCCGTTTGCAAAAGGCGGTAAGGTTGGTCTGTTCGGTGGTGCCGGTGTAGGCAAAACCGTAAACATGATGGAACTGATCCGTAACATCGCCATGGAACACAGCGGTTACTCTGTGTTTGCTGGTGTGGGCGAGCGTACCCGTGAGGGTAACGACTTCTACCACGAGATGAAGGATTCCAGCGTACTGGACAAAGTGGCACTGGTTTACGGTCAGATGAACGAGCCGCCGGGTAACCGTCTGCGCGTAGCACTGACCGGCCTGACCATGGCCGAGAAGTTCCGTGACGAAGGTAACGACGTACTGTTGTTCGTTGACAACATCTACCGTTACACCTTGGCCGGTACTGAAGTATCCGCACTGCTGGGCCGTATGCCTTCGGCAGTAGGTTACCAGCCGACTCTGGCTGAAGAGATGGGTACTCTGCAAGAGCGCATCACTTCGACCAAAAACGGTTCGATCACTTCGATCCAAGCGGTATACGTACCTGCGGATGACTTGACTGACCCGTCGCCTGCGACCACGTTTGCCCACTTGGACGCTACCGTCGTTCTGTCCCGTGACATCGCTTCCCTGGGTATCTACCCAGCAGTAGATCCACTGGATTCGACTTCGCGCCAGCTGGACCCGAACGTAATTGGCCAGGAACACTACGACACCGCTCGCGGCGTTCAGTACGTGTTGCAGCGTTACAAAGAACTGAAGGACATCATTGCGATCCTGGGTATGGACGAGCTGTCGGAAACCGACAAGCAGTTGGTATCCCGCGCTCGTAAGATCCAGCGTTTCTTGTCTCAGCCGTTCTTCGTGGCTGAAGTCTTCACTGGCGCTTCGGGTAAATACGTTTCCCTGAAAGACACCATTGCTGGCTTCAAAGGCATCCTCAACGGTGACTACGACCACCTGCCAGAACAAGCGTTCTACATGGTCGGCGGCATCGAAGAAGCGATCGAGAAAGCCAAGAAACTGTAATTCCAGCGCCCGGCAACGGGCGCTAATCAGGTTGAGGCAATCAGATGGCTAATATGATGACAGTCCATTGCGATATCGTCAGTGCGGAAGGAGAAATCTTTTCCGGTCAGGTCGAGATGGTGATTGCGCACGGCAGCCTGGGTGATCTTGGTATCGCTCTGGGTCACGCTCCGCTGATCACTGAACTCAAGCCAGGTCCGATCCGCCTGATCAAGCTGGGCGGGGAATCGGAGGTGTTTTACATCTCCGGTGGTTACCTCGAGGTTCAGCCGAACATGGTCAAGGTTCTTGCCGACACCGTGCAACGTGCTGCCGACCTGGATGAAGCCTCCGCTCAGGAAGCCGTAAAGGCTGCCGAGAAGGCACTGAACGAAAAAGGCGCAGATTTCGATTACGGGTCTGCTGCTGCACGTCTGGCCGAAGCCGCAGCTCAGCTGCGCACCGTCCAGCAAATCCGCAAGAAGTTTGGCGGCTAAGCCTCCTGTCTTATTGTGTGATTGATTAAAAAGGGTAGCCTCGGCTACCCTTTTTCTTTTTCCGCGAAATACTTTTTGGTCGCAACCGCTGACCACCCAGGATTGGTAGCCAGTCATGTCTCTCGATATCGTTATTCTCGCCGCAGGTCAGGGCACCCGCATGCGTTCTGCCCTGCCCAAGGTTCTGCACCCCGTGGCAGGCAACTCCATGCTTGGCCATGTTATCCACAGCGCTCGTCAGCTTGAACCGACCCGCATCCACGTCGTCATTGGTCACGGAGCCGAACTGGTGCGTGAACGCCTGGCTGCTGATGACCTGAACTTTGTGCTGCAAGACAAGCAACTGGGTACCGGCCATGCCGTGGCTCAGGCGCTACCATTTCTGACCGCAGAAAACGTGTTGATCCTGTACGGCGATGTACCGCTGATCGAGGTTGAGACCCTGCAACGTCTGCTCAAGCAAGTTGGCCCCGAGCAACTGGGCCTGCTGACCGTCAACCTGGCCGACCCGACTGGTTATGGTCGTATCGTGCGTGATGCGGATGGCAAGGTGTGTGCGATTGTTGAGCACAAGGACGCAACCGAAGCCGAACGTACAATTACCGAAGGCAACACCGGGATCCTCGCCTTGCCGACCCGTCGCCTGGCTGACTGGATGAGCCGTCTGTCGAACAACAACGCACAGGGCGAATACTATCTGACCGACGTTATCGCCATGGCGGTTAGCGATGGTTTGGTCGTGGCCACCGAGCATGCCCTTGACCCGATGGAAGTGCAGGGCGCCAACGATCGTAAACAACTCAGTGAGCTGGAACGTCATTACCAGTTGCGCGAAGCCCGTCGCCTGATGGCCTTGGGTGTGACCTTGCGTGACCCGGCGCGTTTCGATGTGCGCGGTGAAGTCACCGTGGGTCGTGATGTGCTGATCGATATCAACGTGATTCTTGAAGGTCGCGTGGTTATTGAGGACGACGTGGTCATCGGCCCGAATTGCGTAATCAAGGACAGCACCTTGCGCAAAGGTGTTGTGGTCAAGGCCAATAGCCATCTCGACGGTGCCGTGATGGGCGAGAACAGTGATGCCGGTCCGTTCGCTCGTCTGCGCCCGGGCAGTGTGCTGGATGCCCGTGCCCATGTGGGTAACTTTGTCGAATTGAAAAACGCCCACTTGGGTGAAGATGCCAAATGCGGTCACCTGACTTATCTGGGCGATGCCGAGGTCGGCCCGCGCACCAATATCGGTGCTGGCACCATCACCTGCAACTACGATGGCGCCAACAAGTGGAAGACCGTGTTGGGCGCTGATGTATTTATTGGTTCGAACAACTCGTTGGTTGCACCTGTGGATATCTCCAACGGTGCTACCACTGCTGCAGGCTCGACCATCAATCAGGATGTTGCCGCGGAGCAACTGGCCGTTGGTCGTGCGCGCCAGCGCAACATTGATGGCTGGAAGCGTCCGGTTAAACAGCCAAAGCCTTGATTTAAAGTTATCCACAGATAGGCGATGATGATTTAAGGTTATTAACAAGTCATCCTATAACTGTTTTAAATCAATAAGTTACCTGAAGCCTTATTCACGCCCTGTGGATAAGGCTTTGTTTTTTGCGGGCTTAAATAAGCGTTTTGGCCAATGAACACAGGCCCATATCGAGTTATTCACAGAAAATAGCCCACAACATTTTCTTGACGAAGGTTTCGAGATACGGTTTCATTGCTTTCGTTATCTTTCGAAACGAAACTTAAGCCGTTATGTCCAAACGTAATACGCCACAACGCAGACACAACATCCTGGCCATGCTTGCCGAGCAGGGCGAAGTCAGTGTGGATGAACTGGCCAAGCGCTTCGAAACCTCTGAGGTTACGATTCGCAAGGATCTGGCTGCACTCGAAAGTAACGGGCTTTTATTGCGTCGTTATGGCGGCGCGATCACCATGCCGCAAGAACTGGTCAGTGATGTCCCTCAGCCAGTTTCTCTTTATAAGCAAGCCATTGCCCGTGCAGCGGTTGGTCTGATTAAAGAGCATGCGCGCATCATCATCGACAGCGGCAGCACCACGGCCTCGATGATTCCACAACTGGGCCTGCAACCTGGCTTGGTAGTGATGACCAACTCCCTGCACGTCGCCAATGCACTCAGTGAACTGGAACATGAGCCTGTATTGCTGATGACCGGGGGCACCTGGGATCCGCACTCCGAGTCCTTTCAGGGACAGGTTGCCGAACAGGTGTTGCGCTCATACGACTTCGATCAACTGTTCATCGGTGCTGACGGCATAGACCTGCAGCGCGGCACGACAACTTTTAACGAGTTGTTGGGTCTGAGCCGGGTCATGGCTGACGTCGCGCGTGAAGTGATCGTGATGGTCGAGTCGGACAAGATTGGTCGAAAAATACCCAACCTGGAACTGCCCTGGAGCAGCGTCCATACCCTTATTACCGATGATCGCCTGCCCCTTGAGGCACGCGAACAGATTCAGGCCCGGGGCATAACATTGTTATGCGCGGCCCTAAGCTAGGAGAACTTTATGTGTGGAATCGTTGGCGCAGTCGCTGAACGTAATATCACGGCCATTCTGCTGGAAGGCCTGAAACGTCTTGAATACCGTGGTTACGACAGCGCAGGTGTGGCTGTTTTCACCAACAACGGCACCCTGGAACGCATGCGCCGCAACGGCAAAGTGGCCGAGCTGGAACAAGCTCTGGCCGGTGAGCCATTGGCCGGTCGTCTGGGCATTGCCCATACCCGTTGGGCCACCCACGGTGCGCCGTGCGAGCGTAACGCTCACCCGCATTTCTCCGGTTCCGATCTGGCTGTTGTGCACAACGGCATCATCGAAAACCATGAAGCCCTGCGTGAGCAGCTCAAAGGCTTGGGCTATGTGTTTACCTCGGACACTGACACCGAAGTCATTGCCCACCTGCTAAACCACAAACTCAAAGATCACAGCGACCTGACCGAGGCCCTCAAGGCCACCGTTAAAGAGTTGCACGGTGCCTACGGCCTGGCTGTGATCAGCGCCAAGCAACCGGATCGTCTGGTTGCAGCCCGCAGCGGCAGCCCGCTGGTGATTGGCCTGGGCCTGGGTGAAAACTTCCTGGCCTCCGACCAATTGGCACTGCGTCAGGTCACTGACCGTTTCATGTACCTGGAAGAAGGCGATATCGCTGAAATCCGTCGTGACAGCGTGCAGATCTGGGACGTAAACGGTCAGAGCGTTCAACGCGAAGCCGTGCAATACAGCGATGGCGCCGAAGCGGCCGACAAGGGCGAGTATCGCCACTACATGCTCAAGGAAATCCACGAGCAACCAGCTGTAGTTCAACGCACCCTGGAAAACCGCCTGGGTGCTGACCATGTACTGGTTCAAGCTTTCGGTCCACAAGCGAAGGAATTGTTCGCCAAGGTTCGCAATGTTCAGATCGTCGCCTGTGGTACCAGCTACCACGCCGGCATGGTTGCCCGTTACTGGCTCGAAAGCCTGGCAGGCATTCCGTGCCAGGTTGAAGTGGCCAGCGAGTTCCGCTACCGCAAAGTTGTGGTGCAACCGGACACCCTGTTTGTTTCGATCTCGCAATCGGGCGAAACCGCTGACACCCTGGCAGCACTGCGCAATGCAAAAGAATTGGGCTTCCTCGGTAGCCTGGCGATTTGCAACGTAGGTATCAGCTCGCTGGTTCGTGAGTCTGATCTGACGCTGCTAACCCAAGCCGGTCGCGAAATCGGTGTGGCTTCCACCAAGGCATTTACCACCCAGCTGGTAGGCCTGTTGCTGCTGACCCTGTCCCTGGGGCAAGTGCGCGGCACTCTGGAAGAGGGCGTTGAAGCACAGCTGGTAGAAGAACTGCGTCGTTTGCCTGCGCGTCTGGGCGAAGCCCTGGCGATGGATTCGGTGGTTGAAAAAGTGGCTGAATTGTTTGCCGATAAACATCACACCCTGTTCCTGGGCCGTGGCGCTCAGTTCCCGGTGGCAATGGAAGGTGCACTCAAGCTCAAAGAAATTTCGTACATCCACGCTGAAGCGTACCCGGCGGGCGAGTTGAAGCACGGCCCTCTGGCACTTGTGGATAACGATATGCCGGTAGTGACCGTTGCTCCGAACAATGAGCTGTTGGAGAAACTTAAATCCAACCTGCAAGAAGTGCGTGCCCGCGGTGGCGAGCTGATTGTGTTTGCTGATGAACAAGCCGGTATGAGCAACGGCGAAGGCACCCATGTGATCAACATGCCGCATATCCACGATGTGCTGGCGCCGATCCTCTACACCATCCCGCTGCAATTGCTGTCGTACTACGTGGCCGTGCTTAAAGGCACTGACGTGGACCAGCCGCGTAACCTGGCTAAATCCGTGACTGTGGAATAAATCACAGCTGCGGCACTACTCAGTGGTTTTAGAGAGTTAAAACTGTCGCGAATGAAGGGAGCCACTTACGGGCTCCCTTCTTCGACAGATCCCCTTCTTCCAGGTTGCTTGACCAACACTGAGGGAAAGAATCAATTACAGGTGGAAATGGCCCGCAGCCTCTGGCTGGTAAAGCACTTTCCTGATCTCAATTCGGCGGGTCCGATCAGAAATTCGCCAGTCTATGGCGTCCCCCTCCTGATAGCCCAGGATGGCAGCACCAATGTCGGAATACACAGAGTGCTTCCCGGCGTTACTGTCCGCGTCTTCCGGGTAGACCAAGGCCACTTCGATCTCTTCGTCGTCCAGTTGCACTAAAGCCCTGGAGTTCATCGTGACGACATTGCCCGCCACCTGCTGCGGCTTGACGACAATGGCTCGTTCAAGCTCATGTTCGAGCTCAACAACCGTCGGACCTTGCTCCAGAGCGATTAGACTCTCGAGCCTGGCCTTGTCGATTTCAGTGATGTAGATCCTGGTGGAGTCGCCAACGGTACCTTCGCGCAAGAGCTGGAGATAGCGCCCCGCTGCCATGGAAAATGACTTCAATGTGGGCGTTTCGCTTTCAAGCACAAAGCCGCTGCGCAGAAAGGCTTTTACCGAGCGCGTGTTGTCCGGGTGGATCTTGGCGATGAGCTTCTTGGCCCGCATGTCGAGGAAGGCCAGTTTCATGCCTTCGCGGATCGTGCGGGCGCCAAGGTTTCGGCCCCATTTGTCGCTGTCTCCAATGACCAGGACTATCTCGCAATTTGAGCCGGTCTTGATCAGACGGACAAAGCCTACCGGGGCGTCATGCCGGTCATAAGCCATGAAGAATCGGCCACCCTGGTTGAACAGATGGGTCAGGATTGGCAATTGGGTTCTATCAATGGCTTGCTCGATGGAGCGGGAGACATGACGTGAATCGCTCAGATAACAGGTGACGCGCTCATCTTCCAACCAATCCATCAACGTCAACGCATGCGCCCGAGTAACTTCCGGGCACAGCGAAATGAAAGGCTTGTTCATCTTCACCACACTTATTTTCAAGGGATGAAAGCCCTTCATGGCTACGGCCATGACGGTTCTTTCGGCAACCGGCTATTTTAAGACATAACGCAAGTAATGCCGAATGGTCGGGAGAGTTCGGGGATATCTTCGTTTTACCCTTTGATCCGACCCAGTGCCTCGCCGCAAGCAGCGCCAGCAAATGTACGTGGATGTCTTGTGGTTTCAGGGTTGTGGATAACTTCAGCAAGGAGCTGGCATGCTTTACACCAATGCGCTGAAACAATTGGATATGCAGGATATTTCGATCGTCTTGCTGTTGATCGAAAATCGCAGCGCCAAGCGTGTGGCAGAAATGTTGAATCTCAGCCAATCAAGCATCAGTTACAGCCTGAAAAAACTCCGCCACTGTTTCGACGACAAACTCTTCGAGAACACCGACGGCGCCATGCAACCCACGGCACGGGTGCTGGCGATCAAGCCCTATCTGCAAAACATCCTGCAGTGCATCAATCAGTGCGCCAAGGAAGGAGCAGGGCAGGGCACCGCGCTGCGTCAGTGGAATATCACTGCCCCGGAATATTTTGAAATTCTCATGTTGCCTGCAGTGTTGCAGCAGGTGCGTTCAACCGGGCGCAACTGGGCGTTGAGTATGAGCCGCCTGGGCCAGGATTTGCCCATCAGTGAGTTATTGGCTTCTGACACCGACGTTTGCTTTGGCTTCGGCCCGGGCTATCACCAACGGCATCCGTTGCTGGGCTATCGCAGCCTTACTGAAGATTCTTTTGTGTGCCTGTCCAGCGTGGCAAAACATCAGGCTAAATCTTTTTTGGATATTGATGAATTTTGTGACACGCCGCACATATTTCCAACGCCGTGGCTGTCGGAAAAAAACATGGTGGATGGCTGGCTGGAAAAACAGTCGCGGCGTAGAAATATTTTTACCCGGGCCAACTCCTATCACGCCGGGGTCAATGTTTTATTGGCGGTGCCGGCACTGATCGTGATCCCGAAAAAAATAGTGGCGACGTTGAATGTGCCGCCAAACATTAAAGTTCTCCAACCGCCGCCCGGTTTCCGACTTTCACTCTGGACATGATCTGGAGCCGTGAACGAACCATCCACAGCGACTTTCATGAGCTGGAAGGGTTGATCGAAAAAATAAAAAAATAAATTTCAGGTGCGCAAAATCGCCTGCGGGTGCTGGTGTGCGCTATACATTCCCACTGCTTATCCCGCAGGGTAGGGCACGGCCATGAACTGAAAAGGAATTTTCGATGATCAAGCAATTTATCAAACCCACCCGCACCGGTGCGGTTTTTCTAGTGACTTGCCTGGCGGCTTCCATCGCCTGTGCCAGCGATAAAACCAGTTACCCGGACGCCGCTGCCAGCGACCCGGCGAAGCTGGGCTGGATGGTCGGTGCACCGCCCCCGCCGGATCGCATCGTGCGCTTTGCCGACGGCAGTTATTTCCAGTTTCCCGCCATGCGCTGGAGTGTTTCCAACTTCCGTCAATTGATGCCTACCACCAATGTCTCCCGTGGCCTGGGTGCGCCCGTGCCGCTGGCCAAAGCCTTGCGCACGGATATCGACGCCTTGACCTTCGTGCCACTGGGCAGCAAGGAGCCGATGACCTGGGAACAGTCGCTGGCGGCGAACTACACCGACGGCATTGTGGTGCTGCACCGCGGCAAAATTGTTTATGAGCGTTACTTTGGTGTGTTGACCCCCGAAGGCCAGCACGGCGCCATGTCGATGACCAAGTCCGTGGTGGGCACGATGGGCGCGATGCTGGTGGCTGATGGCACGTTGGATGCCAATAAAAAAATTGCTGAGTATGTACCCGAGCTGGCCAAGTCGGCCTTTGGCAACGCCACCCTGCGCCAGGTGCTGGACATGACCACGGGGCTTAAATACAGCGAAGATTATGCCGACCCCAATGCGGAAGTCTGGAAGCATGCCCAGGCGGGTAATCCGCTCCCCAAACCCAAGGACTACACCGGCCCGCAAAGTTATATGGAATATTTGCAGACGGTCGAGCCGGAGGGGGAGCACGGCGAGGCCTTCGCTTATAAAACCGTGAACACCGATGTGCTGGGCTGGGTCATTGCACGAGTGACAGGGCGTAACGTTGCGCAATTGCTCTCGGAAAAAATCTGGCAGCGCATTGGCGCTGAACAATCGGCCTATTTCACCGTGGATTCAATCGGTACCCCGTTTGCGGGGGGTGGTTTGAATACAGGGCTACGGGACATGGCCCGCTTTGGAGAAATGATCCGTAACAATGGTCAGTATCTCGGCAAGCAAATCGTACCCAAGGCGGTTGTCGATGACATTCGTGGTGGCGGCGATAAAGCGGCCTTTGCCAAAGCCGGTTATGACTTGCTCAAGGGCGCCAGCTATCGCGACATGTGGTGGGTGACGCACAACGCGGATGGTGCTTTTATGGCGCGCGGTGTTTACGGTCAGCGCACCTACATTGACCCGAAAGCCGAAATGGTTATTGTGCGTTATGCCTCCAACCCGGTTGCCAGCAACTCGGCTAACGATCCGGTGACTATTCCTGCATTTGAAGCCCTGGCCAAACAGTTGATGACTCACCCGGACTGATAGCGCCAAAAAACGCTGGGAGTCGTGCTTGACCGGCTCCCATAGCGGCGTTTCGCCGTTTTTAAACCAAGATGAAGAATCCGTAAGCTCAACAAAAGTTTCATCATTTCTGCGATATCGTAACTAGATATTTCATAAGTGAGTGTTTCCATGCGTGTCGATTTAGAGGCAGAGGAGGGCCGGCTCGAGTCTTTGCCTCGTTTCCAAAGCGCCAGCGCACAGGCTCGTCAGCTCTATCTACTGGGGGTAGTGCTGGCAGTCCTGGCGTTGCTGGCGTGGGTGCTGGCATTTTTTATAGGTCTGTTTTCATCGGAATCGCTGCGGCCGGTGCTGCTGGGCAATAACGCAGCAGCCATGCTGGTGCTGGCCGCAGGCGTTCAATCGGCTTACTGGGTGGCGGATTGGCGCAATGACGCACTCAACCCCGCACCACAGGTGGCTGAGGTCGCTCCCGACGAACAGTTGCGTGGCATTGAACGTTTTAACCAGCGGATTGATGCCGGGGCAAAACAGGTGCTGGCCACCATCGGCGCGCCCGTTTTGTGGCTGGCAGGCGTGAGCGGTGTCGCCTGGTGGAGCGTCCAGCACACCTGGAACCTGGCTTTACCCGGTTTGGCTCTGGGAACCTGGGGCAGTGTCGCGGCTGGCATTGCGGTGCTGTGCGCGTTTGCACTGTTAGTGTTCGAACGTTTCCTGGCGCAGCAACACCCTGGCCAATGGCCGGAGGCGCGTTTGCTGGCACCGTTGGTTCGCGTGCCCATCCTCACTTTGCTCCTGAGCGCCGTGTGCCTGATTTTCAGCAGCGACGATGCGGTGTGGCCTGCCCGCCTCGCGGTGCTGACCGGGTTGCTACCTGCTGCCGTGGCTATTGAGCTGATTCTGAGGGCGCTGGCTGCACTGTTCATCCCGCGCCGCGACAAACTAGAACCGCGCATGATCGGGCAAAGCTTTGTCGCTGGTATGTTGCGTTGGCCGCCTCAGCCATTGCTGACGCTGCAGAGCGAATTGCATAACCGGTTCGGCATCGACCTGCGCCAAATCTGGGCTTTTACCTTTATGCGCAAAGCGTTTTTCCCGGTGCTGGCGGTGGTTGCTGCTGTCGGCTGGGTGCTGAGCGGTGTGAGTGAAATCCCGCTGCAAGGTCGAGGGATTTATGAGCGCTTTGGTGAGCCGGTTGAAGTGTTGGGCCCGGGTTTGCACGTGGGCCTGCCATGGCCTTTTGGGCGAGTCCTGGCGGTGGAAAACGGTGTGGTACATGAGTTGGCCACTAGCACAGAATCGACTGTCGATCCGCTACTCACGCCTGCCGATGGTTTACCACCGCTTACCGCCAATCGCCTGTGGGATGCCACCCATGTGAATGACAAGTCCCAGGTGATTGCCAGCGACAGTGGCGACAAACAGGGCTTTCAGATCGTCAATATGGACGTGCGTTTTGTCTATCGCATTGGCCTGAGCGACCACGCCGCCATTGCCGCCACTTATCACAGTGCTGATGTACCGACGCTGATTCGCACTACCGCCAGCCGCATTCTGGTACACGACTTTGCCTCTCGGACGCTTGATGGTGTGCTCGGTGAGCAGCGCAGTGCGCTGGCCGATGATATAGGCCACGCCGTGCAGGCTGATCTGGATGGCCTGGACAGCGGGGTGGAAATTCTTGCCACCGTGGTTGAAGCCATCCACCCACCTGCCGGGGCCGCCAATGCCTATCACGGTGTGCAGGCAGCACAGATCAGCGCGCAGGCCCTGATTGCCCGCGAACGGGGCGCGGCCAGTGAACAAGCCAATGTGGCGCAATTGCAGGCCAGCGTCGCCCTGGATCAAGCCCATGCGCTGGCGCGTGAAATAAATGCCACCGCACTGACAGCTGATCTGCGCTTTGGCGCCGAGCAAAAAGCCTACGCCAGTGCCGGTCATGCGTTCCTTTTGGAACAGTACCTGAGCCAGTTAAGCCAGGGGCTGAACAATGCCCGATTGCTGATCCTCGACCATCGCCTTGGGGGCAGCAGTGCGCCGACCCTCGACCTGCGTTCTTTCACGCTGCCGGCCGATCCTGTCGCGCCGCGTAAAGCTGCTCAGTAAGGAGTCTTCTCTTGTCTCAATCCCACGATCACAGCAGCCATCATCATGGCTGTTCCCACCACGGCCATCACCATCATGACGATACCCTTGAGCCAAGCCCCTTCCCGTGGCGACGCATGGGCTGGGCGGCATTGCTGGTGCTGTTTGCCATCGCCGCGGCGAGCCTGGTGCAAGTACGTTCCGGCGAAGCCACGGTAATTACCCGCTTTGGCAACCCGGCCCGGGTGCTGCTGGAGCCCGGTCTGGGCTGGCGCTGGCCGGCGCCATTTGAAGTCAGCGTGCCGGTGGATCTGCGTTTGCGCACCACCTCCAGCGGCCTGCAGGACGTGGGCACTCGCGATGGTCTGCGGATTATTGTGCAGGCCTATGTGGCCTGGCAGGTGCAGCCCGATGCCGAGAATGTGCAGCGCTTTATGCGCGCCGTACAAAATCAGCCTGACGAAGCGGCGCGGCAGATCCGTACATTTGTGGGGTCGGCACTGGAAACGACGGCTGCCAGTTTCGATCTTTCAAGCCTGGTGAACACCGATGCCAGCCAGGTCAAAATTGCCGACTTTGAAGCGCAATTGCGTCAGCAGATCGAACAGCAATTGCTCAACACCTATGGTGTGCGTGTGCTGCAAGTGGGCGTGGAGCGCCTGACTTTGCCATCGGTCACGCTCACGGCGACGGTTGACCGCATGCGTGCCGAGCGCGAAACCATCGCCACGGAGCGCACCGCCGCAGGCAAGCGCGAAGCGGCGCAAATCCGCTCCGATGCCGAACGCGATGCGCGCATCCTGCAGGCCGATGCGAGCATCAAGGCCGCGGATATCGAAGCGCAGTCGCGGGTAGAAGCCGCGCAGATTTATGGTCGTGCCTATGCCAGTTCGCCCGCGCTGTACAACGAACTGCGCGCGCTCGATACGCTGGGAACAATGGTTAATCCCGGCACAAAAATTATTTTGCGCACCGATGCCGCACCCTTCCGGGTATTGGTCGATGGCCCGCCGAAGCTGGATGCCAAGGCTGGATCGCAGCCATGAGCCAGGCACCTGATGAAATCAAAGGTGTCAGCAGCCCATGGCAACAGGCGGGGCGACTGGCATTTTTGGGCCTGTACGCGGTGACTGTATTCGCGGCGGTTGCCTGGGGGTTTTCCAATGTGCGTCAGATCGATCCGCAAAATCGTGCCGTGGTATTGCGCATGGGCGCGTTGGACCGTATCCAGAATGCCGGCTTGTTGTGGGCGTGGCCAAAGCCTTTCGAGCAAGTGGTGATCGTCCCCGCAGCAGACCGCGTGAGTGAACGCCGGATTGAAAATCTGCTGCGCTCGGATGTGGCGTTGCAGGCCGATCGAAAAGCTTCGTTCGCCACGCCGGTCAGCGATACGCTGGCCGGTTCCGGGTATTTGCTGACCGGTGATGCTGGCGTGGTGCAACTGGATGTACGGGTGTTTTACAACGTCACCGAGCCCTATGCGTTTGTGCTGCAAGGTGAGCATGTACTGCCTGCGCTGGACCGGTTGGTGACACGTAGCGCCGTTGCGCTGAGCGCCGCCCGCGATCTGGACACGATTCTGGTGGCGCGCCCGGAACTGATCGGCAGCGACAGCCAGGCAGCTGAACGCCGTGAGCGCCTGCGCGGTGATCTGGTGCAAGGCATCAACCAACAACTCGCATCCCTGAGTGCCACCGGGCAGGGTATTGGTTTGCAAGTGGTACGGGTGGATGTGCAATCGAGTTTGCCGGGCCCTGCGGTGAATGCCTTCAATGCGGTACTGACGGCCAGCCAGCATGCGGAGCAAGCGGTGGCTGCAGCGCGCAATGAAGCGGCCAAAGTCACCCAATCGGCCACCCAGCAGGCTGATCGCAGTGTCGAGCAGGCCCAGGCCCAGGCCAGCGAGCGTCTGGCCAAGGCTCAGGCAGATACGTCTACCATCATCAACCTGGCCAAGGTACAGCAGGCCGGCAATGACTCTGGCTTGATGTTGCGCCTGTACCGCGAACGCATGCCCAGGATTCTGGGGCAGGCCGGTTCTGTCACCAGCGTCGATCCCAACGATGATTCCCGCCTGATTATTCAGGGAGCCGAACAATGAATGCGTCTGCCACTCAACCCGCCGTGAGCCTGTTGACCGGTCCCGAACAACGTCGCGCAGCGCGCCAACTGACACTGGCCATGCTGGCGCTGGGCTTGTTGGGTTTAGGGCTGGTATGGCGCTGGCTGATGCCCGCGCAAATCGGCGTCAGTCAGTTGCTGCTGGGTTTTGCTTCAATATTGGTGGCCGTGCCGGTCATGCGTTCGGCCTGGTACAGCCTGCGCTACCCGAGCCTGCACGGGATCACCGACCAGTTAATTGCCTTGGCCATGCTCGGCGCCTGGGCCACCGGCGATTTGCTGACGGCGGCTTTGCTGCCGATCATCATGATTTTTGGCCATGTGCTGGAAGAGCGCAGTGTGATTGGCTCCCAGGAAGCGATCCATGCCCTGGGCAAACTGACCCGCAGCCAGGCGCGTTTATTTCAGGCTGACGGCAGTTTGCTGGAAGTCGACAACGCCACCCTTAAAAGCGGCGATCAGGTAGAGGTGCGCGCTGGAGATCGGGTGCCCGCCGATGGTCTGGTACTGGCAGGGCAGGCCAGCCTGGATACGGCCTCTATTACCGGTGAGTCAGTGCCGCTGGAAGTCGGTAGCGGCATGCCGGTCTTTGGTGGGGCCATCAACCTCGATGGTTTACTGCGGGTACAGGTTACCCGCACCGGTGAAGAATCGACATTAGGTAAAGTCATCGCCCTGATGCAAAGCGCCGAGCGCGCCAAGCCGCCGATCACCCGTTTGCTTGAACGCTATGCTGGCAGTTATATGGTGTTGGTGTTGATGATTGCAGCAGTGACCTGGTTTATCACCAACGATGCCCAGGCCATGCTGGCAGTGCTCGTGGCTGCGTGCCCTTGTGCGCTGGTGTTGTCGGCACCGGCGACGGCGATTGCCGGGATTGCCGTGGCGGCGCGCCACGGGATCTTGATCCGTAGTTCGGCGTTTCTGGAAGAGCTGGCAGACCTCAGCTCATTGGTTGTGGATAAAACCGGTACCCTGACCTACGGCACTTTGCGCCTGCAAGCGATCGAAACCGATGTGCTGCACGAGCAACCGCTGCTGCAACTGGCCGCCAGTTTGGGCGCCGCCAGCAGCCACCCGGTGAGCCGGGCGCTGGCCGGGTTGGTGAGCCACGAGCAGATGCTCCCCCTCAATGATGTGCGCGAGCGACAAGGGTTGGGCATTGTGGCCAGCACCGGGCAGGGTGAAGCAGCGTTGGGCCGTCCTGAATTGTTCAGTCAATTGAACATCACCACCAGTGCCGTGCCTGACCACGATGGCCCCATTGCCGGGCTTTCCCTCAATGGCAATTTCCTGGGCTGGATGTTGCTGGCAGATAGCGTAAAACCCGAAGCCCGACAGGCGTTAAGTGAATTACGTGAACTGGGGCTTGGGCGCCAGGTGCTGCTGACCGGCGACCGCCAGAGCGTGGCCGAGCATTTGGCGCACACTGTGGGCATCAACGAAGTTCAAGCGCAGGCACTGCCCGAAGACAAGCTCGAACGTGTGCTGAGTGAAATCGGCAACGGCTTTCGGCCTATGGTGGTGGGCGATGGTATCAACGATTCGCTGGCGCTCAAGGCCGGTGTGGTGGGGGTTGCCATGGGCGCCGGTGGCGCGGATATCGCGCTGGCGTCATCGGATATCGTGTTGATCGGCAGCGATTTGCGTCGGCTGGGCACCTGCGTGCGCCTGAGCCGTGAGTGCCGGCACACTTTGCAGGTCAATGTGATCATCGGCCTGGGCTGGACCCTGGCGATTGTCGCGGCGGCGGCTTTTGGCTGGCTGGGGGCCGCCGGCGCGATGATCGCCGCGGTGTTGCATAACCTCAGCACATTGCTGGTGCTGGGCAATGCCGGGCGTTTGCTGCGGTTTCATGAACCCCTGCAGCCGTTGAAGTTGGCTTGAAAGTGATTCGGATAAACGGTCGCGCCCGCTCTAGCGTCGACCTCCTGTCCGCGAAGCTGACAGTTTTCGTTATTCGTCTAACCTATAGTTTTGATATCTGAAATGAAGGAGGATTACAGATGCTCGCGCAACTTCCACCGGCCTTACAGAAACTTCAACTTCCATTACGCCTGAGGCTGTGGGACGGGCACGAGTTCAATTTCGGCCCGACGCCCAGCGTCACGATCGTGGTCAAGGACCCGACCCTGGTGGCTCAATTTACCCACCCCAGCCTCGACTTGCTGGGCAGTGCCTTCGTTGAGGGTCGGCTTGAACTGGAAGGCTCTATCAGCGAAGCGATTCGGGTATGCGATGAGTTGAGCCAGGCGCTGGTAGATGATGATGACTACGCCCCGCCACCCCGGGTTTATCACGACAAGGCGACTGACGCCGAGTCCATCTCTTATCACTACGACCTGTCCAATGACTTCTACCAGCTGTGGCTTGATCGCGACATGGCGTATTCCTGTGGTTATTTTGAAACCGGGGAAGAGAGTCTGGACGAAGCCCAGCAAGCCAAGTTTCGTCTGTTATGCCGCAAGCTGCGGCTCAAGCCCGGCGAATACTTGCTGGATGTAGGCTGCGGTTGGGGCGGGCTGGCGCGGTTTGCCGCACGCGAATATGGGGTCAAGGTATTCGGGATTACCCTCAGCAAGGAACAACTCAAACTTGCCCGTGAGCGCGTCAACGCTGAAGGTCTGCAAGACAAGGTTGATCTGCAACTGCTCGATTATCGCGATCTGCCGCAGGATGGCCGGTTCGACAAAATCGTCAGCGTCGGGATGTTTGAACACGTCGGGCACGCCAACCTGCGCGAATACTGCGAAATTCTCTCCAGAGCGGTGCGCGAAGGCGGGTTGGTGATGAACCACGGGATCACTTCCAAGCACACCGATGGCCGCCAGGTTGGTCGGGGTGCAGGGGATTTTATCGATCGTTATGTGTTCCCCAATGGCGAGTTGCCGCATCTGTCGATGATGACTGCCGAAATCAGCGAGGCCGGGTTGGAAGTGGTCGATGTTGAAAGTTTGCGCCTGCACTACGCGCGTACGCTGGAGCATTGGAGCCAGCGCCTGGAGCAAAAACTGGATGCTGCCGCCAAGCAGGTACCGGAGCAGGCCCTGCGGATCTGGCGTTTGTATCTGGCCGGTTGTGCCTACGCCTTTGCCCATGGCTGGATCAACATCGACCAGATTCTGGCGACCAAGCCCCATGCCGATGGCTCGTTGGAGTTACCACCGACCAGGGCGGATATTTACCGCTGAGCGTGGGTTTCCCAGGTGATGGGTTGCGGGTCTTGTATCAGGTTTCTGTCCAGGACGAAGCGCCCATTCTGGAGCCCGATATTTTGATCAACCTTGGCCAGGGCTTTTTGCTCAAACGTCAGTGAGCTTTTGTTGAAAACAAGGTCGTGGCGGGCAACATTGCCGCCCCAGTCCGGTGAGGGGAGGGAGATGTAACTGATGCGGTATTGGTCGTCAGTAAAATCTCCCTCCACCACATACACGCCGTAATGGTTCTCTCCCGGGGAGATGATTTTGTAGAGGCCATTGTCGTAGTAGTACAACACCGCTTCTTCAAAGGGCTTTTCGCTATACATCTTCTTGTAGTGCAGCCGGTGGATAAACGTTGGCTGGCCCACTTCTACGTTGATTAGCGGCGGGGTGTGAGGGGTGTCTTTGGCCTGAGCTGAAGCAAGCGTGCTGATAGTGAAGAGCACACCCATTAACGAGAATCTCATTATTTTTATTCCTTAAACTGAACGGCCCGGGTTATTCCGGGCCATTCAGTTTATGGAATCCTGCTTGACGCTTTTGCCTGCCCTGAGTAATTCAGATCCGTCCTACACAGCTATAAAACCGGTGAAACCAGTCTGGCTATTCGCATGCCCAGTTGCTGCAAACGGTGTGTGGCTTTGATATCGGCATCAGTGATTTCACGGGCCAGTGCGAAGTCATCAAGCAGCATATGCTCGACTTGCCTGGCGAAGTCTTGGTCGACGGTCAGCAGCATGACTTCAAAGTTGAGACGGAACGAGCGGTTGTCCATATTGGCGCTGCCAATGGCGCTGATCTCGTCATCGACCAGTACTACTTTTTGATGCACAAAACCGGGCTGGTAACGGAAGATCCGTACGCCTGCGCGTACTGCCTCGAAGGCATACAGGCTGGATGCGGCGTACACGACTTTGTGGTCCGGGCGTGAAGGTATCAGGATGCGTACATCCACGCCGCGCAGCACGGCGAGCCTGAGCGCGGAAAACACCGCTTCGTCAGGTACAAAGTAAGGGCTGGTAATCCACACCCGTTGATTGGCGGCATGGATAGCTTCAACGAAAAACAGCGAACAGGTTTCGTATGGATCTGCCGGGCCGCTGGCCAGGAACTGGCAGAGCACGCCACCGTCCGGGTAGCTTTGTGGCAGGATCAGGGGCGGCAGTTTGCGTGCGGCCCAGAACCAGTCCTCGGCAAACGACTCCTGCAGGCAGGCCACAACAGGGCCGGTGACTTCCACATGGGTATCGCGCCACGGCGACAGCGGGGGCTTGGCACCCAAATACTCATCGCCAACGTTATGGCCGCCGACAAAACCGCGCACGCCATCCACGACCACCACTTTGCGATGGTTACGGAAGTTGACCTGGAAACGACTGATCCAGCCGCCACGGGTGGCAAACGCATAAGTTTGTACACCACCTGCGCGCAGGGTCTCGGCATAAACTTTTGGCAAGGCATGGCTGCCGATACTGTCATACAGCAGATGCACCGCGACCCCTTGCGCGGCTTTTTCGAGCAGCAGTGCATGCAGTTTCATGCCCAGGTCATCGTCGTGGATGATAAAAAACTGCACCAGCACCACTTCTCTGGCTGAGCGAATGGCATCGAAAATGGCGTCAAATGTCGCCGTGCCATTGATCAACAGGCGCACGCTGTTGTTGGCCAGGCATGGCATGCGACCCAGTCTGGGCATTGCGCGCAGCGAGGCGTAGGCTTTTGAGCTGCGTGCGGCCAGTGCTTCTTCGACCCATGGGCGCCAGCTCAGATGGGTGATGGCTTCACGCATTTCCTGGTTGGCATCGCGTCGGGCTCGAATGTAATCGTCAAAAGTACTACGGCCAAAGATCAGATACGGGATCAGCGTGAAGTAAGGAATAAAGAACAGCGACATAGCCCAGGCAATCGAGCCCTGCGCAGTCCTGACCGTCAGCACTGCATGCACGGCGGCAATCAGGCCTAAGCTGTGGATTAATAAAATCAGATAACCAAGTACGTGCGGGCCTAGATAATCCATGCGTATCCTTACTCCAAAATGTCCAATGCCAGTACTAACAGACCATGATCTGTTATGAATGTCCTATTTGTTTGCGGGCGCAACACTTGCCCTTTTTTGACGTCTAACGCTGACAATCGCGTAGGAGTTGCTTGATGAATGTTCGTCTGCTTGGGCTGTTCATGGCCTGTGGTTTGTCGATTCCTGTGGCTCAGGCCCAGATGCTGCAACCGGGGCTTTGGGAACTCAGCTCCAGCAATATGCAGGTAGATGGCCAACAGCTGCCTGAACTGCAGGTAATGTTAGGCCAATTACAGAATATGCTGACCCCGGAACAAAAAGCCCAACTGGAAAGCCAGGGGCTGACCATGGCGGGCAAAGGTGTGCGGGTGTGCCTGACGCCCGAGCAAGTGAAGTCAGACAATATTCCGCTGACTGACCCCAAGTCTGGGTGTAACCAGCAGATCACTGAGCGTAGTGGAAATCAGTGGAAGTTTCGCTTTAGTTGTCCAAAAGCCCAGGGCGCAGGTGTGGCAACGTTTGCCAGTGATCGAGAGTTCACCACCCAAGTAAATGGCACCTTCAATGCGACCGGGATACAGCAGAAGGGCAGCATGGACACCCGTGCTGTCTGGTTGGGACAAAACTGTGGAACCGTCAAACCGCGTACTTGATCAGAACTCGTTTTGCAGCGCTTTATAGCCGCGCACCAAATCCACATTGGTGCGCGCTACATCTTCTGAAAACTCCGATGCGCTAACACTCACTGGCGCAAATTGGCTCAGGTCCGTGTTTGGTCCGATTCGGGTCGTGGACGGCACATAGAAGTTATCCGGCAGGTCGCGGCCATCCACGACCGAGTTATGCCGCACCACACAGCCATCACCCAACTCGCAATTGAACAGCACACTGTTGAAACCGATAAATACCCTATCGCCAACACGGCATGGCCCGTGAACGATGGAACGATGTGCTATCGAAGTGTTTTCACCAATGATGACCGCCGCGCCGGACTTTGAGTGAATGACCACGCCGTCCTGAATATTTGAATTAGCGCCGATGCTGATCGGTTGCATGCCGCCGTCCTTGTCGACTTCATCGGCGCGGATCACGGCGTACGGTCCGACAAATACGTTTTCGCCGATCACTACTTTGCCGCAAATGATGGCCGTTCTGTCGACATAGGCGGACTCGGCGATTTGTGGCAAGTCGCCTGATGGATTTTTTCGGATCATGGTGTGCTCAATGCGTTGTGCAGGGTGGTGAGGTTGTATTCGAAAAGGCCAAGAAAAGTGCTGGCCGGACCTTCACTGGCCAGGGCATCGGAGTACAGCGTGCCACCAATCTGTGCGCCACTTTCATCGGCAATCTGCTGCAACAGACGCGAGTCTTTAATGTTCTCCATAAATACGGCCCTCACCTTGTCGGCCCGTATCTGACGAATCAGCGAAGCGACTTCAGCGGCCGAAGGTTCGCGCTCAGTGGACAAACCCTGTGGTGCCATAAAGTCGATGCCATAGGCCTGGCCCAGATAGCCGAAGGCATCATGGGAGGTCACGATACGGCGATTGCCGGCGGGCAGGTTGCCCAGCTCTGTTATGGCCTCGGCTTGCAGTCGATCCAGCTTTTTCAGATAAGCCGCAAGGTTGCGGTTGTAGTACGCCTCATCGGCCGGGTCGGCCTTGATCAGCGCTTGAGTGATGTTGTTCACATACAGTTTTGCGTTTGTCAGGTTGTGCCAGGCGTGAGGGTCGGGGATGGTTTCGCCGTCTTCCTCCATCGTGTGAGCAGCCACTCCTTTGCTGGCAGTCACGATAGCCCCCGGGGTTTCGGTACTGCTCACCAGGCGATCAAGCCAGGGCTCGAACCCCAGGCCATTTTTGATAATGATCTTGGCATTGAGCAGTGCCTTGGCATCGTCCGGGGTGGGCTCATAGGTATGTGCATCCTCATCAGGGCCGATCAGCGCGCTGACGTGCACATGTTCGCCGCCGATTGCCCGGGTCATGTCGCCGAGAATGCTGAAGCTGGCAACGACAGGTATTTTCGGTGTCTGAGCCGCGACGCCAAGGGACAAGCCCATCGCCACGCACATACTGAATATCATGGTTAGAGCACGCATCGTGTTGCACCTCATCGGGATGACAGCAAAGGCGGTCGGCGCAGCAAACCGTGTACCGGACCAAAAATGACAGACAACGCATAGCTGCAACCCGCTATCAGCACGATGGCCGGGCCGCTGGGCAGTGAGTAATAAAACGACAGTAAAAGGCCCAGCCAAACCGAAACGCAGCCAATCGCAGCCGAGATCAGGATCAGCACAGGCAGTCGACGGCTCCAGAAGCGCGAGGCAATAGCCGGCAACATCATCAGGCCAACCACCATCAGTGCGCCGATAGCCTGAAAGCCGATCACCAGATTCAACACCACCAATGTCAGGAATAGCCCGTGAGCCAATGGCCCCAGCCGACTGACACTGCGAAGGAATAGAGGATCCAGGGTGTCGAGCAACAATGGGCGGTAGATGGCTGCCATCAGCAGCATGCTGAAGCCGGTTACCCAGAGCATGCCTGTGAGCGTCTGGCTGTCGACGGCCAAGGCTGAACCAAACAACAGATGGAGCAGATCAAGACGTTTACCGGCGATGCCAAGGATCAATATGCCGCTGGCCAATGAGATCGGGTAAATCGCCGCGAGGCTGGCATCTTCACGCAAGCCGGTGCGCCGAGTGATCCAGGCTGACACTCCGGCCATGCTCAAACCCGCCCCCAACCCCCCCAATGTCAAAGCAGGCAGGCTCAGCCCGGCAAACCAAAACCCCAGCGCAGCTCCAGGGAGAATGCCGTGTGCGACTGCATCACCAATCAAACTCATGCGCCGCAAGATCAAAAAAACGCCCAGGGGTGCCGTGCTACATGCCAGTACCAGACCGCCAAATAAGGCACGGCGCATAAAGACAAATTCCTGGAACGGTTGCCATAACTGGCTGACGATAACCATCAGGCGACCTGCGGCGGGTTGATCAGTTGCTCGGTCGGCGCCAGTAAGTTGCCGCTGCTTTTAATCAATAATGTTTGGGGGATATGTTTGCGAACGGCGTTAAGGTCATGGCACACAACCAGCAACGTTCGGCCTTCGGTTTGCCATCTCTGGATATGTTGCCAGAGCAGTTCTTGCCCCAGTTCATCGAGAGCTGCATGGGGTTCATCCAGTAGCAACACCGAGGCATCGGCAAGGCATAAGCGGGCCAGAAGCGAGCGTTGCAATTCGCCGCCCGACAGGGCCATAAGCGGTCGGTGTTCCAGGCCGTCTAAATGCCAGTCTGCCAAGACAGCGTTCAACCGGTCGCTTCGTTGTTGGGCCGTTTGCTTCTTGCCCCAAAATCCCGCAGCCACCAACTCTTGCAAACTGATGGGGAATTGCCGATCCATAAATTGTTGTTGTGGCATAAAGGCCACGTTGCCTTGGCGTGGAACATCCAGCACAACTTTTCCCGAGAGCGGCTTTTGCAGCCCCGCAATCACTTTGAGCAAACTGCTTTTGCCGCAACCATTGGCGCCTATTACGGCTGTGAGGCTGCCTTTGACCAGGTTCATATTTAGCGCTGGAGTGAGGGGCTGACCCGGAACGCCCCAAGTCAGATGCTGACAACCGATCATCACGCCTCCCAATTCCAAAAGCTTTCGGCCACGGCGTCATGGCTGTGCAAACTTTCTGCGTGAACAACTTTAAGTTTGAACGCCTCCACGCCAGAACTTTTCTGCAACACCGTGTTGAGCCTTCGGGCCGCGTCTTCGCAGAACATCAAGTTTTGACCGTTGGCCAGTGCGAAGGCTTGTTCGTCGGCGCGTTTTACCGCTGTTTGAACGGCAGTCCCTAATGCGCCTTCGGCATTATTGATGATTGTTTCCAGAGGCAGTTGTGGGAACTGATGTTCCAAACGAATCGTTAGATGTGCAGCGCTTCGCTGGCTGTGTGGTGTGGCCACGATACCTTTTGAACTACCGAGCCAAGCAAGAACATCTGCGTGTTGCAGTGATGTGTTGGCGAAATCATCGATGAATTGTCGCTGTATTAATTGCCGTGCGAGCGCCGCTGAGCAGGGGCATGTGGAGGAGTAACTCACGAGAATTTTTAGTTCCACGTGGAACATTCCGTTTTTCAAACTCGCTTCAATGCTTGTTGGATAGCTTTTCCAGCCTGCCAATGGGCTGACTAAGGCCGAGCGTTTGAGCAGTACATCGCTGTGAATTCGCACATAGGCTTTGTTCGATAAACCTTCGTGGCTGTCGAGAAAGCACTGCAATAGTTGCCTGAGCAGGGCAGGCGTAAGGTTTTCCGTTTCCAGCTGATCCAACGCCAGATACAGGCGAGACATGTGAATGCCCCGTGCAGTGGCATCTACGAGATTGACGCCGGCATCTATTTTCGCGCTGAGGCGTTGGCCGTTGATTAATACCGGGGAAGCAATGCCGCACATACCGACCCATTCAAGCGCTATTGCTTGCTGGGATGACTGCGCGGCGACATCTGGCAAAGTCAGCGCATTCATAAAGTGAGATCCGTCGCAGAGTGTTTTGACATGTTATATTATAACTATAAAGTCGACGATGCTTTTTTGCTGGGGCATACACACAGCAATCTTGAGTACGGATGCTCCCTTATCTGCGGTACAGGCCATGCACAGACGTCAACTGCTCAACTGGCTGCTTGCCAGTTCCGTATTCACATTGCCGCTGGGAATTTCAGCTGCCCAAATTCAGCACGCCAGGCTATGGCGCACCGGGAATACCTTGCGTCTGGTTCTGGATCTGAGTGGGCCGGTGCAGTACAAAACCTTCTCATTAACGGCTCCCGATCGGCTGATTATTGATGTGAGTGGTGCCAGCCTGAAGGGGGATTTCAGTGAGTTGGTACTGGCCAATACGGGCCTGCGTTCGATTCGCTCCGGGCATTACGGCCAGGGTGATACGCGCATCGTGCTGGACCTGGATGAGCCGGTTCAGCTCAGCAGTTTTCTGCTGCCACCCCAGGGCGGGCAAGGTCACAGGCTGGTGCTAGACCTGGCCAAAAGTGCGGTCGCCAAACTGGGTGTGGCTGCGGCAACGCCAAGCAACACACACCCCAAACGCGACATTATTGTGGTGATTGACCCCGGGCACGGGGGTAAGGATCCGGGTGCGACGAGCGCCAAAGGCCATCGTGAAAAGGATGTTGTTTTGTCCATCGCCCAGCTGCTGGCCAAGCGCCTCAAGCGTGAAAAAGGCTTTGATGCACGGCTGGTGCGCAATGATGATTTCTTTGTCCCCCTGCGCAAGCGGGTAGAAGTCGCTCACAAGCACAATGCAGACCTGTTTATTTCGGTGCATGCAGACGCAGCGCCGCGTCTTACGGCGTCTGGAGCGTCGGTGTACGCGCTCTCGGAGGGTGGGGCTACATCGGCCACGGCGCGGTATATGGCACAGCGTGAAAATGGTGTGGATTTGCTCGGTGCCACCCGCCTTTTGAACCTTAAAGACAAAGACCCGATGCTCGCAGGCGTGATCCTCGATATGTCCATGAATGCCACCATCGCGGCCAGTTTGCAGTTGGGCAACACCATTCTGGGCAGCCTTTCGGGCATCACCTCACTGCATCAAAAACGCGTGGAACAGGCCGGTTTTGCCGTGCTCAAGTCGCCGGATATTCCGTCGATTCTGGTAGAGACGGGCTTTATGTCCAACCCCCGCGACAGCGAGCGCTTGATCACCGCGCCTCATCAACAGGCGGTAGCCGAGGGTTTATTTAACGGATTAATCGCTTATTTTCAGAAAAATCCGCCCGCCAGCAGCCATATGGCGTGGGTTAACGAACAGAAAAACAGTACGTTCGTCACTTCAGGGTTGTCTTAAATGTATTGTTATAATGTATCATTTGTTGATCCGGTATCGGATTGACTGCCAAGCGGGCGTTTTGACCTGCAGCCCTGATGAGGAAATATCCAGATGTCGAATCGTCTTCCTGTAACTGTTCTCTCAGGCTTTTTAGGTGCAGGTAAAAGCACGCTGCTCAATTATATTTTGCGCAACCGCGACAACTTGCGCGTGGCCGTGATCGTTAACGATATGAGCGAAATAAATATTGATGGCGGTGAAGTACAGCGCGATGTGACCTTGAACCGGGCTGAAGAAAAACTGGTCGAAATGAGCAACGGCTGCATCTGTTGCACCCTGCGTGAAGACTTGCTTGAAGAGGTCAGCGCACTGGCCAGGGAGGGTCGATTTGATTATTTATTGATCGAGTCGACCGGTATTTCAGAACCGCTGCCTGTGGCAGAAACTTTTACGTTTCGTGATGAATCAGGACAAAGCCTGGCCGATATTGCCCGCCTGGATACGATGGTTACAGTGGTCGACGGGCTGAATTTTCTTCAGGATTATCAAGCCGCAGAGAGCCTGGATTCACGGGGTGAAACCCTTGGAGAATCAGACGAACGGTCAATTACTGATTTATTGATCGAACAAGTTGAGTTCGCTGACGTCATTTTAATCAGCAAAATTGATTTAATAAGTTCCGACGAACGGCAAGAATTAATGGCCATTCTGCAACGCCTCAACGCTCAGGCCGAAATAATGCCTATGGTCATGGGTGAAATTGCGCTGCATAAAATTCTCGATACCGGCCGGTTTGACTTTGACCGTGCGGCGCAGGCACCGGGCTGGTTGCAAGAGTTACGCGGTGAGCATGTGCCCGAAACCGAAGAGTACGGCATCGCCTCCAGTTCCTATCGTGCGCGCCGGCCTTTTCATCCCGAACGTTTTTTCAATTTTATCGAGCGGCCCTGGACCAATGGCAAACTGCTGCGCTCCAAAGGTTTTTTCTGGCTGGCCAGTAAATTTCAGGAGGCGGGCAGTTGGTCTCAGGCTGGCGGTCTGATGCGCTATGGGTTTGCCGGTCGCTGGTGGCGCTTTGTGCCCCGCGACCAATGGCCGCAGGAGCCGCAAGCCAAGGCAGAAATATTGCAAAAATGGCTGCCGGATACAGGAGATTGCCGCCAGGAATTGGTGTTTATCGGTCAGCACATCGACTTCGCCCGGCTGACGGCTGAACTCGATGCCTGTTTGCTCAACGATGCTGAAATGGCCTTGGGCGAAGCGAGCTGGAAATTGCTGAGCGATCCTTTTGGCGACTGGTATGAAGAGGTGGCTGCATGAAGAATGCATTTGCCTTTACCGCTCAGCCGTTGATCGATCAGGTTCGTGGGCAGACGCCTGAAATCATGACCCGAATTCTGGATGAAGACGTCAACCTGGCGATCTGGCAGCGTCAGTTACCTGTGCATATCGTCGATTTCGGGGCTTTATTGCTTTCGCTGGACGAGCCATTGGCTGACGCCATCGTGATAGATATGCCCAACGAAAAGGCTCAGCCCAACCTGACAGGCCTGGCTGCCAGGTTTAATGATCTGGAAGGCTATGCAGGCTTTATTGCAGACGTTTCCTGGCTGGTGAGTGCCTACGCGTGCCTGTTGGGCGCAAAACGCATTGGGCTGCGTCTCAGGGCCCTGGATAAAGCCATGTGCCCCCGGTTTCATGTGGACCATGTACCTGTACGTCTTATTACCACTTATGCAGGGATTGGTAGCCAGTGGCTGCAGGAAGGCGTAATGGAGCGTCGTCAGTTAGGGCAGGTGCAGGCCGAACCCGCCCGTGCAGAGTTGATTCAGCAAATAAACGCCGGTGAAGTTGCCTTGCTCAAGGGGGAGAAGTGGCAGGGTAACGAGGGAGCGGGGTTGATCCATCGTTCGCCGGCCCTGGCACCGGGCGAGCGCAGGCTGATTTTGACCCTCGATTGGCTGGCCTGAGGCATATTGCTTGCTTCAATCCGTACAGAAGCTGGCCTCATGTTGCAAAACATACCTACCCACGTGATTGCCGGGCCGCTTGGCGCCGGCAAAACCAGTCTGATTCAGCATCTGATGGCACACAAACCGCCACACGAACGCTGGGCGGTGCTGGTCAATGAGTTCGGTCAGATCGGCCTGGATGCGGCCCTGATGAGCCAGGGAAGCGATGACATTGCTATCACCGAAGTGGCGGGTGGCTGTGTGTGCTGCGTCAATGGTGCGCCTTTTCAGATCGGTTTGAGTCGCCTTTTGCGCAAGTCCAGGCCCGATCGCCTGTTTATCGAGCCTTCCGGTTTAGGCCATCCCGCACAGATTCTAAAGCAGCTCGGTGAAGCGCCCTGGCTGGGGGTTTTGGCCCTCCAGCCGTGCGTCATGGTGCTCGATGCGCAAGCGATGGCTCAGGGCAAACCTTTGCCAAAAACCCAGCAAGAGGCCCTGAAAAGTGCCGGTTTACTGGTCATGAATAAATCTAATAGTGTCCCAAATGAGCAACGTGAGGAGATTGCATGCAGCCTGCCAAAGTGCCCTGTTTTATGGGTCGAGCATGGCCGCATCCCTTTAAATACGCTGCCTGTAGCCCATATGAATATCGCTCATGCTGTGGATAACTCATTGATTTATAAGGATTTTAATCATATTGGCAGTGTGTTTTCCGACCCGCGTACGCCGATGGTGATGACTCAACATCAGCCCGAAGGATGGAGCGCAGGTTGGCGCTGGCACCCCTCTCGGCAATTTGACCTGGATCTGTTGCAACAGTGGCTCGAAAGGCTGGATTGGCAGCGTGCAAAGCTGGTTATTCATGGTTCGGCGGGCTGGTTTTCGAACAATTCTGTGGATAACTCGATCGCGCAATGGAGATCGAGTGAGTGGCGCAAGGATTCACGCCTCGAATTGATTTTTGCTCAGCCCCAGGATCTGGATCTGGATTTGCTTTGCTCGGGGCTGGAAAGTTGTCTACTCAAGGAGGTTTTTTAGGTAGCAGGCCCGTGTTGCGAGGCACAAAACCCAGGGTTTTAGCGGGTTCTGTGCTGGTAAAATTGTCCTACAACTTGAAGTGTGCGCAGGGGATTTGCACCGTTAAAACCTCACGGAGGTGTCTATCTCAATGGTTTTAGCGAGGTTGCGCGGAAAGTTATCCACAGGCGCCCGGCATGCAGGCGCTGAAAGGCAGGGCTCAGTGGCGGGTCTTGCTGTGTTCCTGGCGCCACTGGCTGAGTTCGATCACCTGAGCGCTGGGAATGACACTTGGCTCGGCTTCGGTCTGGAACGGGTAGGGCGGCAGCTCGATTTTTACGCTGTGGGCGCCGAACTGGGTGATGGTTCCGGTATGACGCTGATCACCGGTCACCGTGAATTCAAAGTTATACACACGGGCCAGGCGTTTATGGCCGTTGGCGTCGGGGATCAGACCGATTTTTTTAAGCGCCACGTTTTCATCGAGCAGTTCGATATCGAGGTTTTTGCAGTGTTGCTTGACCCGCTCCAGCGCCCGCTCGCGCAGCCCGTGGTTGTGCCACAGCCAGGCAGCGCCTGCAGCTAGCAGCATGAGGACGAACATATTTCCCAGGGTCAGCATTACATGTGCTCCAACAGATTGTGCTCAGCTTAACTGCGTCTTCAACCTGTCGTACAGGCCGCGTTTGGTCGCATACTGCGTGGCTTGAATCCACCCGTAGTCTGGAATCCGGCATGAAACGTACACCTCATTTACTCGCCATCCAATCCCACGTGGTTTTCGGCCATGCCGGCAACAGCGCAGCGGTTTTTCCCATGCAGCGCGTCGGGGTGAATGTCTGGCCTCTGAACACGGTGCAATTCTCCAATCACACTCAGTATGGCCAGTGGACGGGGGAAGTGTTGGCTCCCGAGCAAATTCCTTCGCTGGTCGACGGAATCGCCGCCATCGGCGAGCTGGGCAGCTGTGATGCGGTCTTGTCCGGTTACCTGGGCAGTGCGGCGCAGGGGCGGGCCATTTTAAGCGGGGTGGCGCGTATCAAGGCTGTTAATCCCCATGCACTGTACCTGTGCGACCCGGTAATGGGGCACCCGGAGAAAGGTTGTATCGTGCCTCAGGAAGTCAGTGACTTTCTGCTTGAAGAAGCTGCCGCTATGGCCGATTTTTTGTGCCCCAACCAGCTCGAACTGGACAGTTTTTGCGGCCGTCATCCGCAATCGTTGTTTGACTGCCTGGCCATGGCCCGCAGCTTGCTGGCCCGCGGCCCGAAAGCGGTGCTGGTGAAGCATTTGTCGTATCCGGGCAAACCGCCTGAAAGTTTCGAGATGCTGCTGGTCACGGCAGAGGGCAACTGGCACTTGCGTCGGCCGCTGCTTGCCTTCCCGCGCCAGCCAGTGGGCGTAGGCGACCTGACCTCAGGTTTGTTCCTGGCGAGAGTGCTGCTGGGCGACAGCCTGGTGGCTGCGTTTGAATTTACCGCTGCGGCGGTGCATGAGGTGTTGCTGGAAACCCAGGCCTGCACCAGCTATGAATTGCAGCTGGTACGGGCCCAGGACCGCATTGCCCATCCGCGTGTGCGGTTTGAGGCAGTGCCGATCAGTTTGTAAGCAAACTGAACAAAACCTGTGGGAGCGGGCTTACAGTGTTTCGTCTTTTAGCTCGCGGTAGCGCTGCTCCAGCTCCTGACGGATCTGGCGGCGTTGCTTGCCCTGGATAAAGCGGCGCTTGTCTTCGCTGTTCACTGGCTGCAACGGAGGAACAGCGGCCGGCTTACGGTCGTCGTCCACGGCTACCATGGTGAAGAAGCAGCTGTTGGTGTGGCGCACCGAGCGCTCGCGGATATTTTCGGTAACGACCTTGATGCCAACTTCCATCGAGGTGTTGCCGGTGTAGTTGACCGAGGCGAGGAAGGTCACCAGTTCACCGACATGAATCGGCTCGCGAAAAATCACCTGATCCACCGACAAGGTGACCACATACCGCCCCGCATAGCGGCTGGCGCAGGCATAGGCGACTTCATCGAGGTACTTGAGCAGGGTTCCGCCGTGAACATTGCCAGAAAAATTGGCCATGTCCGGGGTCATCAAGACCGTCATCGACAGTTGGGAGTTTCCGGGTTCCATAGCAGCAGGCTCGTGGTTGTGTTGCAGCAGTGAAATGGGTATCTCTGTGGATACTTGTCGATTTTTGAAACAGTGATTAACGGGACGCTGCCGTGTTGGCTGCCGTCACGCTTATCTCTATCTGTTTCCATATATTGCACCGCCTTTCTGTCGCAAGTCGCGGTGTTAACCTGCAAAAGTCCGTTAGTCGGATACTTCCTACATTTTAAACAGTCGATACGCGCGGCCTGACAGGCTGTGTCTGTCGTCATGTTGCCTGGTGAATATCAAACAAGGAGTGCCACGCCATGCATGCCATCAGTTTTATTCAGGATCTGGCAGTCATCATGCTGGTCGCAGGTGTGGTGACGATTCTTTTCCACAGGTTCAAACAGCCGGTGGTACTGGGCTATATCGTTGCAGGTTTTATTATCGGCCCGCACACCCCGCCGTTTGGCCTGATTCACGATGAAGAAACGATCAAAACCCTGGCTGAGCTGGGGGTGATCTTTTTGATGTTCTGTCTGGGGCTGGAGTTCAGCCTGCGCAAGTTGTTCAAGGTCGGGGCCACAGCCTTTATCGCAGCGTTTATGGAAATCACGCTGATGATCTGGATTGGTTATGAAATTGGCCGCTGGTTCGACTGGAACACCATGGATTCGCTGTTTCTGGGCGCCATCCTGGCCATTTCATCTACCACCATCATCGTCAAGGCCCTCAACGACCTCAAGATGAAAAACGAGCGCTTTGCCCAGCTGATTTTTGGCGTGCTGATCGTTGAAGATATTTTGGGTATCGGGATTATTGCGCTGCTGTCGAGCATTGCGGTCAGCGGCAGCGTCAGCCCCGAAGAGGTTTTTTCGACCGTCGGTAAATTGTCATTGTTTATGATCGTGGCGTTGGTTATCGGCATTTTGCTGGTGCCGCGTGTGCTGGCGTATGTAGCCCGATTCGAAAGCAATGAAATGCTGCTGATCACTGTGCTGGGCCTGTGTTTTGGCTTTTGCCTGCTGGTGGTCAAGCTGGAATACAGCATGGTGCTCGGGGCGTTTTTGATCGGTGCAATCATGGCCGAATCGCGTCAGTTGCTGAAAATCGAGCGCCTGATTGAACCGGTGCGTGATTTGTTCAGTGCAATATTCTTTGTTGCGATCGGGTTGATGCTCGACCCGGCAATCCTGCTGGAGTATGCGCTGCCAATTGTGGTGATCACTATCGCCGTGGTGCTGGGCAAGATGCTCTCCTGCGGTTTGGGGGCCTTTATCGCAGGCAATGATGGACGTACCTCGCTACGAGTCGGAATGGGGCTTTCGCAGATTGGGGAGTTTTCTTTCATTATCGCGGCGCTGGGTATGACATTGCAGGTCACCAGCAGCTTCCTGTACCCCGTAGCAGTGGCCGTCTCCGTATTGACCACCCTGATGACCCCTTACCTGATTCGCGCCGCAGACCCGCTCTCGCTCAAGCTGGCACAGGTGGTGCCTGGTCGCTTGTCACGGGTGTTGGGGTTGTATGGCGAATGGCTGCGCAGTATTCAGCCGCAGGGCGAAGGGGCGTTGTTGGCGGCCATGATTCGCAAGATCTTGCTGCAAGTTGGGGTCAATCTGGCCCTGGTCATCGCTATTTTCTTTGCCGGCGGTTATTTCGCACCGCGCATCGGCCGTTATTTGCAGGGCTGGATTCTGGAGCCGAGCTGGCAAAAAGGGATGATCTGGGGGGCTGCTTTGCTGCTGTCGTTGCCGTTCCTGATTGCGGCGTATCGCAAGCTCAAGGCGCTTTCGATGCTACTGGCCGAGATGGGGGTCAAGCCGGAAATGGCAGGGCGCCATACGCAGCGCGTGCGCCGGGTGATCTCGGAAGTCATCCCGATTCTGTCGTTGCTGGTGATTTTTCTGCTGCTGTCGGCCTTGTCGGCAAGCATCCTGCCCACCAACGAGTTGCTGATGGTGATTGCGGTGGTGGCGGCGGGGGTTGCGGCGCTGTTGTGGCGCTGGTTTATCCGGATTCACACGCGCATGCAGGTTGCACTGCTGGAAACGCTGGATAACCACAAGGAGGGGGGGCACTGACAGCCCGCTGACCAATGGCTGGAAAGCGGGGATGCCCGGGGGCTGTTGATGTTTCGTTGTGGCTCACAACGAAACGTCAACCAACCCTGGAGGTATCAGCTTTCCAGCCAGACGTCGCGCGCCCAGTGCCAGACCGATTCCCAGGTTTCTTCAGTGACGAGTTCTTCTTCGCCGGACCACAGCACCACGGTGCCGTCTTCTTCCACGCAGTAGTAGTCGTCGCCGTCCTGGCAAATAGGGATCAGGCTGCGATCAACGCCAGCATCCCAGGCATTTGCCGCCACTTCCGGCAGATAGGTGTGCGATTGTGGGTCGGTCACTGTGACCGGCTCCAGGCTGCCATACACCACGTCACTGACGGTCAGCAGAAATTCTCTGAAGACAAATGGAATATCGATGAACAGCTGTTCTTCGATTTCCACCAACTGGTCTTCTTCAGGCAGTTCCAGGGGAACCGGTACAGGCTCGTTTTTTTCGCGTAGCTCTTCAATAATCTCTTCCACGACCTCATCCTCATGCTCTATGGCGCGGTTTATATGACGCGCTTTATACAGTAGCTCGTTATAAGTGCAATCGTGAAATGCAAAGCCCCGGACAAGTCCGGGGCTTTGGTAAACGCATGTGTAACTCGCAGGGTTAGCCGTTCTGGCGGATACCTGCCACCAGCCAAGGCTGGTTGTCGCCTTGCTGACGTTCCATGTTCCAGCTTTCGCTGAAGGCTTCGCCCTGGTCAAAGCGCGAGTTTTTCGACACGCCGCTGAAGGTCAGGGTTGCAATGGTTTTGTCTGCGCGATCGTCCAGGCCGTCCAGTTGCACGGTCAGGTTGTCGATGTAGGTGGACTGGAAGCCATCACCCAGCTCAGCGCGTTCACGCTTGAGGAAGTCGAGCATCTGCGGGGTCACGAACTCGGCGATCTTGTCCATTTCGTTGGCATCCCAGTGCTGTTGCAGGGACTGGAAATGGTTGCGCGCAGCTTCCAGGAAGTTTTGCTCGTTGAACCAGGCCGGCGCATTGATCACCGGGCGGGCCGCAGGGGCAGCCGAACCACCGAAGATCGAAGCAGCAGGCTTGGCGTCGAACGCTTCGCGTTGCATGGGTGCGTGGCCAGCAGGGGCCATCATGTCAGCTTGTTTGCGACGACGGGCCGCGATAAAGCGGAAGATCAGGAAGGCGATAACCGCCATGATCAGGATGTCGAAGAATTGCATGCCCTGGAAGCCGCCGCCCATGAACATGGACGCCAGCAGGCCACCGGCAGCGAGGCCGGCCAGAGGGCCGAGCCAGCGCGAAGCACCGCCGGCCTTGGCT
>NZ_WIVQ01000040.1:0-39225 GCF_009600545.1 Pseudomonas sp. FSL R10-1339
ATCCAACTCATTGAAACTCAAGGAGTTTTCCGTTTCGACTGCGCCGGAAGTGGGGCGAATTATAGACAGTTACAATTTCGAGTCAAGCATTAATCGAAACTATTGATCTGTAAGCGCCTATAGCGTGAAAAACGCCAGAAGTTGCGCACTATATTGCACATTCTCAATCAGTTAAGCATCATGCCTGCCTTAAAGCCCCTCAAACCCAGGCACACTCCGTAATGACAAAGCTCCCCCGCAACCTGATGGCGACGCTTTTCCCTGTTGGCTTGCTGCTTATTGCCATGGCTTCGATCCAATCGGGTGCATCGCTGGCTAAAAGCATGTTCCCCATCATTGGCGCCCAAGGAACAACCAGTCTGCGCCTGGCATTCGCCAGCATTATCATGTTTCTGATACTGCGCCCCTGGAGAGCCAGGCTCAGCGCAAAATCCTTAAAAACCGTGATTGTTTACGGGATAGCGCTGGGGGGGATGAATTTCCTCTTCTATATGTCATTGCGCAGCGTTCCGCTGGGTATTGCTGTGGCCCTTGAGTTCACGGGACCTTTGGCCGTGGCTATTTACACCTCCCGCCGGCCGATCGACTTCATATGGATAGGTCTGGCAATCACCGGACTGCTGCTACTCATACCCTTTGGTGAAAGCACGCAAGGAATCGACCCTGTCGGCGCGGGTTACGCGTTGAGCGCCGGGGTCTGCTGGGCACTGTACATTCTTTATGGGCAACGGGCCGGAGCGGATAATGGCGTGCAGACCGCTGCTTTAGGCGTAATTATTGCAGCACTTTTTTTCGCACCTATAGGTGTGTACCACGCTGGCGCCGCATTATTGACTCCAGGCCTGATTCCCATAGCCATTGGCGTAGCCCTTATGTCCACCGCTCTGCCCTACACACTTGAGATGATCGCCCTGACACGCATGCCAACTCGAACATTTGGCACACTGATGAGCATAGAACCCGCCTTCGGAGCACTGTCGGGCCTGTTGTTTCTGAATGAGATCTTGTCATTTACGCAATGGATGGCCATTTCCTGCATCATCATGGCTTCGATCGGGGCGACTTTAACCATGCGCAACCATTCCACACCTGTTGCTACTGACAAAAAAGGCGCCAGTTGACACAGTTATTGTAATTGACTCTCATTTAAGGGATGTTTGTCACTCCAGATTCATCAGGCCGATTCAGGATACGGACATCTACAGGGGCCACGGACAGGCAGCCTCACACATGCGTATCCCGTAAACCCGATGCAAACGCTTAAGGACAGGAATGAAACGTATTTTGGTAGCTTTAGCCGTACTTGCTTTAACCGGCTGCGCTGCAACCTCCGAAACCTCCGTCAAGCATGGCAAGCGAGGCCTGCATATCAATTGTTCGGGATTGTCCTCCTCGTGGAACAAATGCTATGCCGAAGCCGACAAGTCTTGCGGAACCAAGGGATACCGGGTGATTGCCAAATCGGGTGATGCGGCCGAAGAGCCAGGGGACTACCCGTTCGGCCTTAACCCCGCGGGTTATACCAGTCGCAGCATGATTGTCATCTGCAGGTAGTAACACCTGTTGCCATGCTGTCGACCCGACCGGCAGCATGGCATCAAGATCAGCGCTTGATCGCGACGGGTGCCGTACGAACCTGCAACCACTCCAGAGCGGCGCCTGCAAGCAGCGGACTCAAACGCTCGAGAACCTGGGCGTGGTAGCCATCAAGCCACTCGACCTCCTCACGCGTCAGCAATGATGGTTCCAGACAGCGAGTGTCAATCGGACATAGCGTCAGGGTTTCAAACTTCAGAAACACTCCAAACTCCGAATCACCCGCTTCCCGGTTCAACACCAGGTTTTCGATGCGCACCCCCCAGCGACCCGGACGGTATGTCCCCGGCTCGATCGAGGTAATCATCCCCGGCTGCATTGCCGTGTGCGGCGCCGGTGCAGCCTGATAGGCGATAACCTGTGGCCCTTCGTGCACGTTCAGGAAGTAACCGACGCCATGCCCAGTGCCGTGCCCGTAATCGACGTTTTCAGCCCAGATCGGGGCCCTGGCAATCGAGTCCAGCAAAGGCGAGAGGATGCCCTTTGGAAAGCGAGCACGAGACAAAGCGATCACGCCTTTTAGTACACGGGTGCAGTCACGTTTTTGCTCATCGGTCGGCGTGCCGACGGGAACCATGCGCGTGATATCGGTCGTGCCCCCCAGGTACTGCCCGCCCGAGTCAATCAACAGCAAGCCGTCACCTTCAATGACTGCATGTTCTTGTTCGGTGGCATGGTAATGGGGCATTGCGCCATTGGCATTAAACGCAGCAATGGTGTTGAAACTCAGTGATACAAACCCGGGACGACGGGCACGGGCCGCGGTCAGCTGTTCATCAATCGTCAGTTCGGTAATGCGCTCACGCCCAAAAGCCGTTTCCAGCCAGGCAAAAAACTCACACAGTGCAGCACCATCCTGCTCCATGGCCTGGCGAATATGAACGGCGTCATCAAGACTCTTTTGCGACTTGGACAGGGTCGTAGGGTTCAAACCCTCAACCAGCTTCACTTCAGGCTTCAGGTGGCCGATCAGCCCACAGGTCACGCGGACAGGGTCTACCAGCAACCGGGTAGTGGCCGGCAAGGACGCCAGCGCCGCATTGATCCCGGTGTAGTCGCACAGCTCTATGCCTTCGCGGGCCAGGGTGCCACGCAGTTCGGCACTGACCTTGTGCAGATCGACAAACAAGGTAGCCCGGGCCTCCTCGATTAATGCAAACGACACGAATACAGGGTTGAAAGAGACATCCGAGCCACGCAAGTTGAACAACCAGGCAATGTCATCCAGGGTTGCAATGAAATGCGCGTCTGCTTTGCGCTGCTTGAGTGTTTCGCGCAACTGCTGGAGCTTGTCGACCCGACTGACCGTCGCTTGTGGTGGCAAGTGCTCATACACCGGCTGCACCGGCAGTGTTGGCCGATCCTGCCAGACAAGGCCAAGCAAATCGATATCCGTGCGCAAGGTCGCACCGCGCTCCTTGAGCCGGCTTTCAAGGGTTCGTGCTGAAGCCAGGGCAAGAACGGCGCCATCAACGCTAACCGTTGCACCTTCTGGCGTTTGTTCAGCCAGCCACTCCAGAGGACCCGGCTGCCCGGGCAACAGTTTGACCAGTTCAATGGTGCTGCCACTGAGCTCTTTGCCCGCTTGCTCCCAGTAACGGCTGTCAGCCCACACGCCGGCGAAGGTCGGTGTGACAATCAATGTGCCCACTGAACCGTAAAAGCCTGACAGCCACTGACGGCCCTGCCAGTAGGCAGGCAAGTACTCCGAAAGATGGGGATCGGCCGAAGGCACGAGAAGCGCATGGATCCCGTGCTGGCTCATCACTGCCCGGGTGCGTTTCAAACGCTCCACAACAGACCCCGAATTCAACACCTGAGTACTCATTTATTCTCCTGCCAGTCACTGGTAATTATTATTCGTCGCTGATGATGGATCAGCCATCAAGGTTGGGCAACCGCCCAAAAAGGTGCGGGCGCTGCTACGCAAGCCTTGATTGCCTTTGCAGCTACATCGATGTCCTGCTCGCGGGTGAAGCGGCCAAGGCTCAGGCGGATGGTACGCCCGGCCTGGCGTGCATCATGCCCCAGCGCCAGCAGCACATGGGAAGGGGCATTGCTGGCCGAGTTGCATGCCGACGTTGCCGAGTACGCCAGCTCGCTACTCAAGGCAGCGCTGTTAAAGTGTCCTTCGCTGAAGGTCAGGCTCAAGGTATGAGGAATACGTTGGGTCGGACAACCATTGCATAGCAGGCCCGGCACATCGGCCAGTTGTGCAAGCAAACGCTGACGCAATTCACGAATATGCTCCAGCTCTTCGGCAAACGACTGGTTGGCCAATGCAAAAGCTGCGCCCATACCGGCAATTTGATGCGTCGCCAGCGTTCCAGAACGCAAACCGGACTCATGCCCACCACCGTGAATCTGCGCCTGCAAGCGATCCTGTGCCCGCGAGCCCACATACAACGCGCCGATACCTTTGGGGCCATAAATCTTGTGCCCCGAAAACGACATCAGATCGACGGCCCACTCATTCAGGTCGATGGCTACTTTGCCTGCACCTTGCGCAGCATCTACGTGAAACAACGCACCATGCTCGCGCACGCGACGGCCAATCTCCGGGATGTCATTCACCGTCCCCAGTTCATTGTTGACCAGCATCAGCGACACCAGCAGCGTATCTGCCCGCAGGGCGGCGCTGACCTGATCGGCGCTGACAAGCCCGTTGGCATCAGGTGCCAGGTAGGTCACGTCAAAGCCTGCATCCTGTAAAAAACGCGCGGTATCCAGCACCGCTTTGTGCTCGATCTGGCTGGTGATGATATGGCCGCGCAACTGGCCACCGGCCTGTGCCACACCTTTCAGGGCCAGGTTGTTGGACTCGGTAGCGCCCGAGGTCCAGATGATCTGCTCCGGCCTGGCATTGATCAGTTGCGCGACCTGCTCTCGGGCCAGTTCTACCGAATGCCGGGCTTGCTGACCAAAGACGTGGGAGCCGGAAGCTGGATTGCCAAAGTTGCCTTCAAAGCCCAGGCATTCGACCATCACCTGGATGACACGAGCGTCCACGGGAGTGGTGGCCGCGTAATCGAAATAAAGAGGTCGCTTGTTCATTGTTCAAATCCACTGAGCGCTTTCCTGAATCAGGGCGTCCCTGATTGAGGATTAATGAGACCACTTGAAAATGCGGCCGTTAGAAATAACTGATTGAGCCGGGTGAAAACAGGTAAATAAGAGAAAACCCTCCCAGGCTCAATCCTAAATTAAGGAGGCCTGGAAAGCAGTGTCTTATAAAGCGCTAAAAACAGGTCGCGATGCAAGTCCGATATGCAATATCGATATATAAATATGGAATTAGGTTAGTTTACGGAATAACAAAATAACTTTATAAAGCTGCCTCCGGCTTTCCTTTTGTGGGCAGAGCCCCTGTTAAAAGGAGCTGTCAATGCAGCTTTTAACATTACCTGCCACCCCGGCACTGGCCACGTCCATACGCGCCACGGCCCAAGTATTTGAAGACCCAGCGTCCAAAGCGCTGTTGACGCACTTGCAACAAATTGCCCCCAGTGATGCCAGTGTGCTGATCATTGGAGAAACCGGCACCGGCAAGGAACTCGTTGCACGCCATATCCATCAGCTCAGCCACCGGCACCAGCAGCCATTCGTGGCGGTCAACTGCGGGGCGTTTGCCGAGTCACTGGTTGAGGCTGAGTTGTTCGGCCATGAAAAAGGTGCTTTCACGGGCGCCCTGAGTGCAAAATCCGGCTGGTTTGAAGAGGCCGATGGCGGCACGTTGTTTCTGGATGAAATCGGCGACTTGCCGCTGGCCATCCAGGTCAAGCTGTTGCGCGTCCTGCAAGAACAAGAGGTTGTGCGGCTGGGTTCGCGCAAAAGCACCCCGATCAACGTTCGGGTGCTGGCTGCCACCAACGTCAACCTGGAGCAGGCCATCGATGCCGGACATTTCCGCGAGGATCTCTATTACCGCCTGAATGTTGTCAGCCTTGCGTTGCTGCCCTTGCGCGAGCGACCTGGAGATATTCTGCCGCTGGCCCGCCACTTCCTGAAAACCTATCGCCAACGCCTGCCCCACGGGCCAACGGCCCTGAGCGAGTGCGCCGAGCAAGTCCTGGTGCATCACCCCTGGCAGGGCAATATTCGCGAGCTGGAAAACGTCGTGCACCACAGCCTGCTGCTGTGCCGCAACCAGACCATCACGGTGCAGGACCTGCGCCTGTCCCAGTCACGCAGCAGGCGCCAGGACTTGCCGACGCAACAACCGGTTCAACACACTACCCGGGATCTGTTGCAGCGCGCATTTCGCAAGCTTTTCGAAGAAGAACCGGGAGCCCTGCATGAAACCGTCGAAGACGCCCTGCTGCGCAGCGCTTATGAATTTTGCCATCACAACCAGGTGCACACGGCCAAATTGCTGGGCTTGAGTCGCAACGTCACCCGCACCCGGCTGATCAAGCTCGGTGCACTATCAGTCAACGTCCGGCGGATGGATGCCGACGCTCTCGTCTATTAATAGAACACCCGCTGACGCAATTGCCTGACCGTAGCGCCAAACGATCCCCATGATCGTTCATGGCGCCGTCGGGCAATCACAAAAGCCCTATCGCCGCTGTTCTCGCTTATCGGTAAGATGACGTCCTTCCCGCGCGCCTGCGCTGTACGTCCCGCCGAATTAAGTCGATCCCATGCCTTTTGAACTCAGCGTAGATTTGACCACCCTCGCCATTCTGGCCGCCGTTGCTTTTGTTGCCGGTTTTATCGATGCCATCGCAGGTGGTGGCGGCTTGCTCACCACCCCTGCCCTGCTCACCGCAGGCTTGCCGCCACATCTTGTGCTGGGGACCAACAAACTCAGTTCGACCTTCGGCGCAGCCACGGCGAGCCTTACCTTCTACCGTCGCAAACTGTTCCATCCCCGCGAATGGAAGCTGGCCATTTTCGGCACCCTGGTCGGCAGCCTGATTGGCGCAACTGCCGCCCATTACATGCCCGCAGAATGGCTCAACAAGATGCTGCCGGTGATTGTCTTCGGTTGCGGGATTTACCTGTTGTTTGGCGGCACCCCAAAAACACCTGTCGACAACGACGCGCCGATCAAAAAGAAATGGCAATTGCCGCAGGGTCTGGGCCTGGGGTTCTATGATGGCGTGGCCGGCCCGGGCACCGGTGCGTTCTGGACTGTCAGCAGCATGCTGATGTACCCCATCGATCTGGTGAAGGCCAGCGGTGTGGCCCGCAGCATGAACTTCGTCAGCAACATTGCAGCGCTGTCGGTGTTTATCTTTTCCGGGCATGTGGACTGGATAATCGGCCTGACCATGGGCTTTGCAGTGATGGTCGGCGCTTACTTTGGCGCCCGCAGCGCGATCAGCGGCGGCGCCAAGTTTATTCGTCCGGTATTTATTACCGTGGTCCTGGGCCTGACCGTGCGCCTAGCCTGGCAGCACTGGTTCGGCATGGCCTAAGCGCCGCGCCACATACAGGTCGATAAGATAACGCGCAATCGAGCGCGACGCCGGCAACGGCGGTAATTGATGCACATTGAACCACTGCGCATCTTCTATCTCATCGGCCTGGGGCACAATCTCGCCCCCGGCATATTCCGCGTGAAACCCCAGCATCATCGAGTGCGGGAACGGCCAGCACTGGCTGCCCACATACTGGATGTTCCTGACCTCCAGCTGCACTTCTTCGCGCACTTCACGAATCAGGCAATCCTCGGCCGACTCGCCTGGCTCGGCGAAGCCCGCCAGGGTGCTGTAAACCCCCGGCACAAAGCGCGGCGAACGGGCCAGCAGCACTTCATCACCCCGGGTAATCAATACGATCATGCTCGGCGATATGCGCGGGTAACTGCGCAAGTCGCAGGTTGCGCAGTACATCGCCCGCTCCCCGGACACCTGCGTCATGGCCTGCCCGCAACTGCCGCAAAAACGATGTTCACGAGCCCAGGTGCCGATTTGCGCGGCATAACCCAGCACTTTATAAAGCGTGTGGTCGTCGCCCAGCATAAAGGCGCGCAAGCCCTGCCAATGGCAGCCCTCTACCTGAGCGGCACCCTTGAGCTCCAGCAAATATACCGGCTCGCCGTCGAGGTGGCCGATGCCATGCTCGGCCAGTACCGGCAAGTTCTGGCGTTTGAGCCATTCGCGAGGGAACAGCGGGCCATTGTCATCATTCAGAAAACCGTCGGGGCCGCGCGCCACGGCCCAGCCGCCAGTCAGGTCTGTATCCAGTACTGCCGTGATCCAACGCGGTGTCATCAAGTGATCCTTGTTCAGGTTACAAAGCCTTCAATCGAGAAATTCGGGTTTCTGCTTGCTCATATGCGCGGTCATTGCCAGGCGCAGATCGCTGGATTGCAGCATCGCAGCATTCCACGTCGCAACATATTCCAGGCCATCCTCCACTCGGTGATCGCGCATATAGCCGATCATCTGCTTGGTGCCAGCAATGGCAATCGGCGATTTACTGGCGATTTCCTGGGCAATCGCCATAACGCCCTCAAGCAACGCCTGTTGATCACTGTAGACCCGGTTTACCAGGCCGATGGCGCGAGCTTCATCTGCCGCGACCATTCGCCCGGTATAGGCCAGCTCGCGGAGCATGCCATCACCGATGATACGCGGCAGGCGTTGCAGTGTCCCGACATCGGCGGCCATGCCCATATCGATTTCCTTGATCGAGAACTGTGCATCTTCAGCGGCGTAGCGCATGTCGCAGGCGGCAATCAGGTCTATCGCCCCGCCAATACAATAACCCTGAACCGCTGCCAGAACTGGCTTGCGGCACTGGTCGACGGCAGTGAACGAGGCCTGCATTTGCAGGATTTTTCGTCGCAGCATGCGGGCGTTGCGCCCCACATCCTTGCCCATTTCATTGGCCACCGACGCCAGCAGCATCAGGTCGATGCCGGCCGAGAAATGCTTGCCCGCCCCACTGAGCACCACCACGCGCACCGCGTCAGTTTCATCAATCCACTGGAAGATATCGATGATTTCGGACCAGAACGCAGCATTCATCGCATTGACCTTTTCAGGTCGATTGATCTGTACATGGGCGATATTGCCGTTCAACTCAACCTGAAAAGCCTGGTAATCGGACATAACCTGAATCCTTTGCGGGGCGCCGTCGCCGGCCGATAAGCGGCGGACTATAACAAGGCTTGCAGGCTGCAGGCAGGCCGCGATCACGCCAAAATACGGACAAAACGACCTGTCACAGCCCCCTTCAGCGCGTCAGGATAAACCGCTCGATCGCCTGGGCAACGCCATCTTCAGTATTGCTGCCGGTGACATGCATCGCCTGCTCGCGAATAGGCGCATCGGCCTGGCCCATGGCAATCGACAGCCCGGCACGCTGGAACATGGCCGGATCATTGCCGCCATCACCAATCGCCACCGTGCGCTCAAGAGGCACACCCAGGTGTTCGGCCAGCGTGGCAAGGGCATCGCCTTTATTGGCCCTGAGCGCGGTGATATCAAGATAACGGGCCTGGGAGCGGCTGGCAGAGGCCTCCCCATGCAATAACTGCTGCAAACGCTGCTCCAGCTCGACCAACAAGGGTGCATTGCCGGTAGTGGCCACGATCTTGTCCACCCGGTGCAGGTAGGGTTCAAAACTCTCGACTACCAGCGGGGCATAACCCAGGCCCTGCTGCTCGTGGGCAACCATCGGCCCCGTCGGGTCGCGCAACAGCCACTCATCGTCGGCAAACACCCAGACCTCAACGTCATGCCCGGCCAAAAACTCGAGTGTCTTGAGTACGGCCTGGTACGGCACATGGTGGGACTGCAGCACGCTGCCATCGGCGTTGACCAGCACCCCGCCATTGAACCCGGCAGTCGGCAGCTCAACCCCCAACTGCCGGATATAATCGCGCATGGCCCGTGGCGGGCGGCCGGTAGCCAGGGTGAAATGAATGCCGGCGGCCTGCAGCGCCTTGACTGCCGCCAGGTTGCGCGGGCTGATACTGTGATCAGGTAAAAGCAGGGTGCCATCCATGTCACACAACACCAGCTCAATCGGGTTTTGCTTCACGTCACTCATCCTATGTTGAGCCAGACACGCCCATCGCGACCCAGCAATTCTTTAGCGGCCTCAGGACCGTCTTCACCGGCCTTGTACGGTTGCACGTCCGTTTGTTCCTGCCACGCGTCCAGAAAAGGTTGCACACCCCGCCAGCCGTTTTCAATGTTGTCCGCACGTTGAAACAAGGTCTGGTCGCCAGTAAGGCAGTCGTAGATCAAGGTCTCGTAGCCTGTTGAAGGCTGCATTTGGAAAAAGTCCTTGTACGCAAAACCCAACTCGATATTGGCCATTTTCAGCCCCGGTCCGGGTTGCTTGGCCTGCAGGTCAAACCACATGCCTTCATTGGGCTGGATCTGGATCCGCAAATAGTTGGGCTGCAACCGTTCAACGTCGGTGTCACGGAATTGCGCATAAGGCGCAGGCTTGAAGCAGATGGCGATTTCAGTGTCCCGCGCACTCATGCGCTTGCCGGTGCGCAGATAAAACGGCACGCCCACCCAGCGCCAGTTGTCGATCATCACCTTGAGCGCGACAAAGGTTTCGGTAGTGCTGTCTGGCGCCACATTGTTCTCTTCGCGATAACCCACGACCGGCTTGCCGCCGGACTCACCCTGAGTGTACTGCCCGCGCACCGAGTTCTTCAGCGCATCTTCTTTGGACCAGGGGCGGATTGCGCCAATCACCTTGGCCTTTTCACCGCGCACCGCATCGGCACCAAAGGCCGCAGGGGGCTCCATCGCGACCATCGCCAGCAGTTGGAACAGATGGTTGGGCAACATGTCGCGCAAGGCGCCGGTGTGTTCGTAAAAACTGCCACGTGTCTCAACCCCGACGGTTTCTGCCGCCGTGATCTGCACATGGTCAATGTAATGATTGTTCCAGAAAGCTTCGAAAAGCCCGTTGGAGAAACGGCTGACCAAAATGTTCTGGACGGTTTCCTTGCCCAGGTAATGGTCAATCCGGTAGATCTGCTTCTCGCTCATGACGCTCAGCAGGCATTCGTTCAATGCCTGGGCTGTTTGCACGTCAGAGCCAAAAGGTTTTTCAATGACTACCCGGCGAAAAGCCTCCGGGGTTTCCTTGAGCAACCCGCTGGCGCCCAGCCGCTGCACGACTTCGCTGAAAAAGCGCGGTGCAGTAGCCAGATAGAACACCGCATTGGCGGTGCCACTGGCGAAAATCTTCTGTTCCAGCGCCGCGTAGGTACTGTCATCGAGAAAATCGCCCTGCACATAGCTGATGTTCTTCGCCAGCGAGGCCCATAGAGCGGCATTCAAGCCCTCGCCGTCAGGATGATCCACTTTGCTGGACGCTTCATTGCGAATGAAGTCTTCCAGCTTTTTGGCAAATCCCTCATCACTGATCGCATTGTGGTCGACGCCCACAATGCGCAGGCCACCGTCCAGTAAACCATCACGACTCAAGTTGTACAGCGCCGGCATCAGCAAGCGCTTGACCAGATCACCGTGGGCACCAAACAAAAACAGAGTGGTGGGCGGCGCAGGCTTGGCATCAGGTTTACTGGACAGATCGGTCATTTTTTAGGCGTCTCCACGTGGCCGCCGAAACCAAAGCGCATGGCTGACAACAATTTGTCGCCATAGAGGCTTTGCTGGCGTGAACTGTAGCGGGCAAACAGGGCTTGCGACAACACTGGCACCGGGGTCGACTGCTCCATTGCGGCCTCGATGGTCCAGCGGCCTTCGCCACTGTCTGCGACGGCGCCCGAGTAGCCATCCAGCGGCTCATCAGTGGCCAGAGCATCGGCGGTCAAATCCAGCAACCAGGAAGACACCACGCTGCCACGACGCCAGACTTCAGCGATATCACCCAGGTTCAGGTCAAAACGCTGCTCTTCAGGCAGGTTTTCACCACCTTTCATCTTCATCAGGTTGAAACCTTCGGCGTACGCCTGCATCAAGCCGTACTCGATACCGTTGTGCACCATTTTGACGAAATGGCCAGCGCCAGCCGGGCCAGCATGGATGTAACCACGCTCGGCACGGTCATCGTCAGAGGTGCGATCCTTGGTCCGCGCAATATCGCCCATGCCTGGCGCCAGCGCTGCAAACAGCGGGTCCAGATGTTTCACGACAGCGCTGTCTCCGCCGATCATCATGCAATAACCGCGCTCCAGGCCCCACACGCCGCCCGATGTACCCACGTCAACGTACTGGATGCCTTTCTCGGCCAGCGACTGCGAACGACGAATGTCATCCTTGTAGAAGGTGTTGCCGCCATCAATGATGATGTCATCGGCGTCCAGCAACTCGCTCAAAGTCTCGATGGTGTCTTCGGTCGGCGCACCGGAAGGCAGCATGACCCAGACAGCACGGGGTTTGGCCAGGCCTGCGACCAGCGCTGGCAAATCGGCAACGGCGGTGGCGCCTTCCTGTTCCAGAGCGCTGACAAAGTCGGTATTGCGGTCAAAAACCACGGTTATATGCCCATTGAGCATCAGACGCCGCGCGATATTCCCGCCCATACGGCCCAATCCAATAATTCCCAACTGCATGTACTGTTGCTCCCAACGACAAATAAATAGGTGTACAGCACCTCGGTGCAGCATTGCCCAAGGTGCCCGATCAGGATCAGCCCTGACACATGCTGCATAGTTTCGCACAAGCTGGAGGGCAGATTCCCGATTCAATACACTCAACAGACGGACGAAGCAGTAAAGACTGCAAAAAACGTAACATTTTCAAGGTGCGACAAAACCGATCCATCTCCACCAGCCCGATCATGGGTGACAAAGTTTTCACATCCCCTTGGCGATACTTAAACACTTTGTGACTGCCCACTCTTGAGGCAGTACTCATGTGCTGTGCCTGGCTACATGGCACTGACCATTCAAGTAGTTATCAGCTGGAGCGCTGTATGGGGATGTTTAAACGCAGTAATACATCTGCGAAGGGATTCGATTGGGCAGGCCTTGGCTGGCTGTTCCTGTTCTTTTGGTATTTTTCCGGCATTACCCAACTGCTTATCCAGCTGACTGGCACTTCCGGGTTCTCAGGCTTTCGCCAAGCCTTTGTGATGAGTGCCATCTGGCTGGCCCCGATGCTGATGTTTCCCAGGCACACCCGGGCAATGGCGGCGGTCATTGGTGTCGTGCTGTGGGCCTGTTCGATGGCCAGCCTGGGCTACTTCTTTATCTATCAACAGGAATTCTCGCAAAGCGTCATCTTCATCATGTTCGAGTCGAACATCTCTGAAGCTGGCGAATACATGACCCAGTACTTTGCCTGGTGGATGGTGCTGGCATTCCTGGCACATACCGCCTTTGCGGTGTTTCTGTGGACCCGCCTGCGCCCGGTGTATTTGCCGCGCATGCAGGCCTGGGCTGCAGCGGTGGCCATATTGGTGGCGGTTATCGGCTACCCGCTGGTCAAACAGACGATCAAGCACGACAACCTGGCCACGGCCATGGAAAGCTTCGAAAGCCGTGTTGAACCTGCAGTACCGTGGCAGATGTTAGTAGCTTATCGCCGCTACCTGGAGCAACTAGACAACATGCAGGGCATGCTCGCCAGCGTCAGCAAGATCCCGCCGCTGACCAACCTCAAGGACAACGAGGCCGGCAAGCCGACTACCCTGGTACTGGTCATTGGCGAGTCCACCAACCGCCAGCGCATGAGCCTGTATGGTTATCAGCGCGAAACCACGCCAAACCTCGACAAGTTGCGCGATCAACTGGCCATTTTCGACAACGTGGTGACACCGCGGCCCTACACCATTGAAGCGCTGCAACAAGTGCTGACCTTTGCCGACGAAGAAAACCCCGACCTGTACCTGAGCACCCCGTCACTGGTCAGCGTGATGAAGCAAGCCGGTTACAAAACCTTCTGGGTCACCAACCAGCAGACCATGACCAAGCGCAACACCATGCTCACGACCTTCTCCGAGCAGGCTGACCAGCAGGTTTACCTCAACAACAACCGCAACCAGAACGCCCGCCAATATGATGGCGACGTGATTGAGCCCTTCAACAAGATCCTGGCCGACAGCGCCCCGCGCAAGCTGATCGTGATTCACCTGCTCGGTACGCATATGAGCTACCAGTACCGTTATCCACCGACCTTTGACAAATTTGTCGACCGTAGTGGCGTACCCGCCGGTTTGAGCGATGCACAAGTACCCACCTACAACAGCTACGACAATGCCGTTCTGTACAACGATTTTGTTGTATCGAGCCTGATCAAGGACTTTGCCAAGACCGACCCCAATGGTTTCCTGCTGTACCTGTCGGACCACGGTGAAGACGTGTTCGACTCGGTCGGCCACGCGACGCTGGGCCGCAACGAGGCCAAGCCGACAGCCCCGATGTACACCATTCCGTTTATGGCCTGGGCCTCGCCCAAGTGGCGTGAAAACCATGCCTGGAATTTTGCTGCCGACCTCGGGCGACCTTACAGCAGCTCGCAGTTTATCCACACCTGGGCAGACCTGGCGGGCCTCAGTGCCGACGAACTGGACGACAAGAAAAGCCTGGTCAGCGACACGTTTGTCGCCCGCCCGCAGCTGATTGGCGACCCCTACTCGCGCCCACAAAAGGCCTTGATCGACTTCAGCCTGATCAAGCCAAAACAGCCCGCCCCTGCCAACGTGGTCCAGCAATAATCAACGTGCGGGGCGCACGGCGCGCCCCGCAGGTTTCCGACACTTCTTTACAAATAATTCTCTTTTCGCCTAACTCCGCGCCTTGTCATTCGTTTGAAGCACTGAACAACTTCATAACAACGACAAGGAGTCGGCAGCGATGTTCGCGCCAATCACCCGTTCCATGACCCTCACCCTCGGCCTCATCAGCAGCGCCGCATGCCCGCAATTACTGGCGGATACCGAGCAGGAAGAGGTCAAGAAAACGACCCGCTCACTGGAGCTGGGCACCACCAGCGTCACAGCCCAGGGCCTGGGTGCCACCACAGAAAATACCGGTTCCTACACCACGGGCTCGACCAGTACCGCGACCAAACTCAACTTGAGCATTCGCGAAACTCCGCAGTCGATCTCGGTCGTCACCCGTCAGGAAATGGACGACTTCGACCTCAACACCCTGACCGAAGCCATGCGCCATACCACAGGCATTGTGGTACAGCACAACGACTCGGACCGGGTCAGCTACTCGTCCCGCGGCTACACCATCAATAACTTCCAGATTGACGGCATGCTCAACACCTTCAGTTTTATGAAGACTGATGCCGACACCATTATCTACGACCGTATTGAAGTAGTGCGCGGCGCCACCGGCCTGACCACCGGCGCGGGCGACCCGTCGGGCACCATCAACATGATCCGCAAACGCCCCACCCACCAGTTGCAGGCCAAGGCCGGTGCTTCGGGCGGCAGCTACGACAACTATTACAGCTATGTCGATGTGGGCGGCCCGCTGGCCTTCGACGGCCGCCTGCGCGGGCGCACGGTGCTGGCCTATCGCGACAGCAAATCGTTTCGCGATATCTACGCCCTCAAGCGCGAAGTGGCTTACGGCATTCTGGAAGCCGACCTGAGCGACAGCACTGTTCTGGCCGTGGGTTACGACTACCAGGACAAGCAGGTAAAGGGTTCTTCCTGGGGCACCACACCTTACTGGACCGGCTCGGGCGACAAAGCCAATTTCGGGCGCTCAACCAACCTGGCGACTTCCTGGAGTTCATGGCCGATGAAGGACAAAACCGCCTTCGCCACCCTCGACCAGCAATTGGTCAATGACTGGCGCCTCAAAGCAGCCTACACCCATCGCACCAGCGACGCTGAAGGTAAGGTTTATTACGCCGGCGGCGGCTTCCCCAACCCCGATGGTACGGGCATGTCGGCCTATGCCAGCCACTTTATCGGCGAAGAGAAGATGAGCGCCGTTGACGTCAATATCTCGGGCACCTACCCCTTGTTCGGGCGTGATCACGAGTTGATGGTGGGTTATGGCCAGGCCAAGAACGACAACACCTCGCCCCTGATGGTTGACCTCAACCCGGACGACTACTACAACATCCCCAATTGGCAAGACATGAGCGCGATTCCCAAATATCAGGATTTCAATACCGGTATTGAAGGGACTCACGACGTCATCAAGCAGAAATCCGGCTACCTGGCCACGCGTTTTAACCTGACCGATCAATGGCATGCCGTACTGGGCACCCGGTATGGCAGCTGGCAAAGCTCCAGCACCAACTTCCCTGCCCCGAAAGTCAGCCAGACCCAAAACGATGTGATTACGCCTTACGCCGGCGTGCTGTATGACTTCACCGACGAGTTGACGGCCTACGCGAGTTATACCGACATCTTCAAGCCAACCACCAGCAAGGACGCCAGCAACTCCTACCTTGAGCCGGTGGTGGGCAGCAACTATGAGCTGGGGCTGAAGGGTAGCTTCTTGCAGGAGCGCCTCAACCTGTCGACGGCGGTGTTCTGGAGCAAGCAGGACAATGTGCCGGAAATCGATGACTCAGTACCACGCGGCCCCAAGGGCGAGGAATATTACAAATCCGGCGGCAAGGGCAACAAGATCAACGGTTTCGAAGTCGAGCTGGCCGGTGAAGTGATGCGCGACTGGAATATGCTTGCAGGCTACACCTACACCCATTCGCGCAACGCCGCAGGCCAGCGCATGAATACTGCAGCGCCTTTGAACATGCTCAAGATTTCGAGCACCTACCGCCTGCCTGGGGACTGGAATGCAATGACCGTGGGGGCGGCCGTCAACTGGCAAAGCGATATCTATCGTGCCGCCAATCGCCCGACCGGCGAGAAAAATGACAAAGGCAACCCGATTACCTTCAAGGAAGACATCACTCAGAAGTCCTACACCCTGGTCGACCTGATGGCCCGCTACAAGTTTGACGAACACGTCTCGGCATCCCTGAACGTCAAAAACCTGTTCGATGAAAAGTACTACGAAAACGTAGGTTTCTATAACGGCGTGTTCTGGGGTGATCCGCGGACGGTGAGCGTTGGCCTGGAGTGGACACTGTAGGCAGAGGAGGCAAACCTTGTAGCTCGTCAACTGCTACAAGGTTTTTCTACAGTTACAAATATTTGTTCCAGAACAGCATGCGCCCGTGCGCCGGGTCGAGCTGGCCATCGCTGAAGCCGAATTTGCGATAGGAACCTTGCGCCACAGGGTTGCCCTCGAGTACTTCGAGGGTGATCTTGCAGCAGCCGCGTTCGCGGGCGATGTCTTCCACCTTGAGCAACATCTTCTGGCTCAGGCCCAGACCGCGAAACGTATCGACCACCGACACATCATGCACATTGACCAGGGGTTTGCCGGCAAAGGTGGAAAAGCCTTCAAAGCAGTTAACCAGACCCGCCGCCTCACCATTGACGAACGCCAGTACGCTGAAGGCATGAGGGCGCCTGGCAAGCTCTGCCGGCAAGTGCGCCAATACCGTTTGCGACAACGCTTCACCTCCGCCCATCGGGTCCCGGGCGTAGTGATTCAACACGTCCCTTAACGCCTGGGCATGAACCGGGTTGGTATAGTCTGCTTGCACTACGACGACATCCGACATTACGGGTTTTCCTTGACGAGTCCGGGCATTGGTTTGTTGGAACAACGCCAGACCTTATCGCGGCCCCGGCAATGCAGACAAGTGCCTGTTTCAGGGGTTGGCAGAAACATCCAGCATCGGCATCACACTGGCAAGCTGATTCACAAAACTGTCGGCATCCGTGTAAATCAGTACATGCCGAAACTGCGAGTTGTCCTTGCGATATTCGACCTCATCCGCAATAACCTCACCTGCCATTTTCTGACTGATCAACAACACATCATATTCATTGGTGGGTGCTGCCTTCAGGCTTACCAGCGCCTCGCCATGGTACAAAGGCGCGATCCGGTAATAGCCCAGAATATTAAGAGCCCTTTCTATTTTCAGAGCCTCGTTCGGGTCTGCATCGGCAATCAGTATTCGTAAAGATTTTGTTGGCATTGCAGCCTCGTCATCCATGTGATTGATTAGCTTGAGCATGATGTTCAAGTTCGTCAGCCAACTGCTCCATACTGCTGTGAAGTGCATCGACCGCGACGGTGAGTTCTTCTGATTTTCCGGACTGGCAAACCGCTTCCAGTTGTTCGCAACACTCAATCAGCTTCCTGGCCTGAATAAGTCTGCCCCCTCCTTTGATGCCATGGGCCAGGGCAGCCAGGCCTGCGTAATCATCTTTCAAAAAGAGTTCGATCAGGGCAGTGAGATCGAGACGATTTCTTGTAGAAAGCTCTGCAAGAAGTGTATGAATCATCTGCTCATCACCCTGACTCAACTGTTTAAGATACGTCAGATCAATCTTATCGCCTTGATCAGATTCATCGGCATCGGTATATATCAGGTTCTGCGCCTGACCAGTTGCCAGGCAGGCGCTCAAGTCTTTCAGGCTGATGGGCTTGAACAGGCATTGATCCATTCCCGCATCGAGACAACGCTCAACTTCGCCGGGCTGTGCGTTCGCAGTAAAACCAAAAATCTGGCAAGGGGCCTTTCCCAGCTGCGCCTCTTCGGCTCGTATTGCCTGGGCCAACTGATAGCCATTGATGACCGGCATCGAGCAATCAGTAATTACCAGGTCGAAAGCCCCCTGCCGCCACGCCTTGAGGCCCAGCTCGCCATTCTCGGCGTCTGACACACGGTGCCCCAGATAGCTGAGTTGCTGGGCCAGCAGCATCCGGTTAGCCGGATAATCATCCACGACCAGAATGTTCAGCGACCGGGTAATGGCCGGGGCTTGCTCGAGGGCGTCTGCAGCTTGCTCTTCATGTTCAAGCAGAGGCACTACCATCATGATCTCAACTTGGGTGCCCAGCCCCTCAACACTGCTGAGGTGCAACTGACCTCCCATCATTTCGCAGAGCTCACGGCAAATCACCAGGCCCAGGCCTGAGCCCTGACGCGCAGATTGCGTGTTGTTACTGGACTGAACAAAAGGGTTGAACAGCAGGCTCTGGTCTTCCTCAGAAATACCCACACCGGTGTCCTTCACGCGCAAACAGATCGCTGTATGCTGCGCATCTGCAGCCAGCCCCAATGTCAATATCAGCCGGACCTCCCCCGTGTCCGTGAACTTGATGGCATTACTCAGCAAATTGGAAACGATTTGCTTGAAGCGTATCGGATCAATCAGCACATCCACATCCGCTGCCGGGCTCGATTCACAGACCAGGCTCAATTGCTTCTGCCGCGCCAGCCCATCAAACATTCGTGCCACGGCTTCTACCAGCGACTTGATATTTGAGCGTTTGGGGTGCAATGAAAGATGACCGGACTCAATGCGCGCGATATCCAGAATATCGCCAATCAAATCGAGCAACTCGTGGGCCGAGACTGAGGCCACTTCGATTGCGAAACGATCAATAACGCCTTGGTCGGCCTTTTTCATGGCCAATTCGAGCATGCCAATGACCGCAATCAGCGGGGCTTTTTGTATAAAATGCTACAATCCAGTGTTTCCGGGGCTTTGAGAGCATTATGACCGTCAAAAAATCACTGCCGAGGGCGTTCTCTGACGTGTTCAGAGACGATGAGACAATCAACGTGTACAGCTACATACGTTTTTCGTCCAAAGCTCAAAAATTAGGTTTTAGTGAGGTTCGACAGCTTGAACAACTCAATCGCTTTTTCGAGCAGTACCCTACCGCTCGACAGGTCGAACGGTACGAAGACCTCGGTGTCTCAGCGTTCAAAGGCAAAAATCTAAAAAGTGGTCAGCTCGCAAAATTTGTTGAACGTATCAAGTCAAAAGAAATTCTGCCGAACGCTTTGCTTTTAGTCGAGTCATTCGACAGGATTAGTCGAGTCGGCGGGTATGACGCATTAGAGCTTATTATCTCAATCATTCAAGCGGATTGCGGAATCTATACATTGTTCGATAATCGACTTTATTCAAAACGAAAAAAAGATAGCAGTGTTGATATAAGTCTTATTCAAAACATTCTTGAACGTGCGAATGATGAGAGTAGAAATAAAAGCGACCGTATTTCAGACGCAAAAGCCCGAAACCTTTTAAAGGGCGAGAACGGCGGCATTATAACTAAGCGCTGTCCTTTCTGGGTTGACTATGCAGATGGAAAATTCGTTTTAAACGAACACGCCGAAGCCGTAAAGCGTGCCACAGAGTTATGCTTTGATATTGGGTTTCAATCTATTGCCAAAGAGCTTAATCAAGAGGGGTATCCTAGAAAATATTCAGCCAAGACAATAAGCAACATTCTTCATCAGCATGCAATATACGGTTCATATATTGCCATGGAGTGGGATGCAGGGAAGCCAATACAAATTAAGAAAGAGATAAAAGGCTATTATCCCGCCCTTATCAGTGAATCAGAGTTTCACAGGATTAGCGCAAAGCTCAAAGAACGGCAAGACCCATCACTAGCAGGTCGAAAAGCACAAGAGTTCAGAAATATTTTGCGTGGTTTGGTCTTTTGTAAGTGTGGTTCAACGTTTCGCTATCACTCACAAAAGAGTTTATATGTAGATTTGGTCTGTCTTGCTTCGACCGTAGGAAAATGCTCATATGCAACGCCCGGAAAAGGCGTTAGGCATAGGTATGCACTTGTAGAGTCAATATTTCTAGCCTATCAATCACTAATCCCATTTCACCAAATAATCGTCAAAACTGATGATATTAAAGCACTTGAAAAAGAGCATGAGGAAATTTCAGGATTAATAATCCTGAAAGAGAAAGCGTTAAGTAGTAATTTTGCCATTCTCGAAAAATCCTCTGAAAGCGCTCAAAAATATATTTTGAGTAGGATTAATGAGGTTAGTCATGAGCTAGACAAGCTGAAAATAGATGAGCACAAACTAAGCCTTAAAATAAGCTCAATGCATTTAGCAAGCAAGTCCGACTTTAATGTTGTAGAAATTTACCGCCTCTTGCTAACTGAAAGAGGACGCATAAAGATAAATAATTTTCTTCACTCGCAAAAAATCAAACTCATTATCAATCCAATCAAAAAGAAATTCTTTGAGCTTGATATTTACCATAATGAGGAAAAACTAGATACGATTGACGTTACGCCGGACGGTTACACCGCTCGATATAAACCCCATCTGAAATGACGCATATCCAGCCCTAAAACGCACCAAAACAAGTTTTGGCACCTTTTGAGGCTCCGACTAAAAGCAGTAAAGCAATGCCCGAACAAATTCGGGCAGGCTGGACAAATCCAGCCAAAAGCAGACCTGACAAATCAGGTCGAGCTGAACAAGTCCAGCTTAAAATCAAAAGCATTAATCCAAATGCTAATATTTATGTGTGGCCTCTTTTAACCCGTTGGGCTTACTACCACACTTAACTTCGTTAAGACGCTTCGCTTGCGGTAGTAAGCACGGGTTCCTTGCCGGAATGGCAGAAGCAAAAGCAAAGCAGCGCCAATATAATAATCAATATGAGGACAAAATGAATGACAAAAAAATCACGTCAATGATATTCAAGACATTGAACTATACGAATGAAATCAAGAAAGTATCCACAAATGGACATGGCGGTCGCCGTCAGTTGTTCAAGAGTCTGCGCCACTCTCTGCGCATACCAGCAAGCCAACCGAAAAAACTTGAATGGTTCGATGAGCAATCTCATCTTAACCTAATCTGGCTTCCTGAAACTGGCACAACTAAACTTGACGACTACCCGAAAGAACAGAGAGAAGCACTGCTTGCAAAAATTGCAGACGAAGCAGAAGCACCAACTATCGTAAACGACAACAGGTCTGAATTACTGGAACTAAGAAGCAAGTTAAAAAACAAAGCCAAGAACGCAAGCAAGAAAGAAACAGATGAAAGTAGCATTATCGCTTTTCAAAACATACTCAACGCAAAAGGTATTGTTGACACAGAGCATCTTTTGTCTGACCTTGACCAGTTCGAGATAAAAAGAAAAGCTCAGAAAATCGACACAGCAAGAAAGTTTCTTGAATGCCACAATGAGATTGAGCGTGGCCCGAAAGCGCTTATCAGAAAAAACCAAGCTGTTATTCAAGAGGCTTTCTTTAAATTCCCTTCTAAAAATGAAGTGTCGGGAATTAGCGCCGAAGGTCGTATTGACCTAATAAAAGACTTCTACCAGCAAGTTTTTCCAGACTACCCCATTCATTTCATCGTGCTGCATGGAGATGAAGACGTTAATCTAAAAGACCATAGCGACCATCCTCATATTTTTATCTCAACCAAGAATAACAAGACTGGGCGTTATGACTTACGTGAAACGCAAATCAAAAAAGTTAACTCCTACCTAAAAAAGCATCGCCCAGGAACAGAATTGATTGGCGAGACACCTGATTTCTTGGAGTCGCAATTACTATTTGGATATTTACAGGATATGTTTTACGCATACACGAACAATAGGCTATTGAAAAACACACCCTTTTACGCAAAAAAAAACGAGAAGACAGAGGGGCATATGAACACGCTCCGCCACATTAATGGCGAAGCTAAAAAGCCAAAATCAGAACGTGCATTTAATCTTTATGAGTTGGTAAAAATCAAAAAAGCAGAAGCCGAAAATGCTTTGAACCTCGCACAAGAAAAAAAACATGAAGTTACTCACTATGTCCATAAAGCCCAAAAATACGTCAAAGCACAGATGACCAAAGCAGATGACGCCATAGAACGTCAGAGGCTCGCAGAGCAAGCCACAGCCGAGGAACATGAACAGGCAACCGCCTATCGTCGTAGTTCAAGTCATTATAAACAAAGTATCGCAGATGGCAGTGCAGAGCATGCGAGAATTCAAGCAGAGATTGCATCTCAAAGAGCGGAGTTAAAACTCTTCAAAACACATCTATCAAATTTGGTAGACGGTATTGTAAATTGGATTGATGAACTTTTCTCTTCAAGACGCAAAGACATAGAAGATAAGTGTTTGGAGCGAGCGAGAGAGGCATTTAATCGAGTGCGTGAGAATGATAATACAAAAGAATTGCTTTTTACAAAAAAAGCAGAGGATGAAGTAAATCAGCAACTAGGTATTCTTGCGAAATACAAAGAGTTATTTCCAGACTTACCCGAAGTCGAAGACATCAGACTCCTAATCACGAAAATAAAGCCTTAATAGCGAAACTGATGCATGAACCACCAAAAGGTGGCTTTGTGCCGCTTTTTTAAAACATGTCTATTTTGCTTCCGTCATATATTATTTAAGGCTTTTAGCCTCTCGGTCTCAGTTTTGGCTGTATAAGCTAATGACAGCTCAGAGTCATTCCAATAAACAGTAAACTCAGTTAAATATCTACCGTGCAGGTCTTTAACGATTTTCTGAACATCGAATTTATTTGATGCATCCCTATTTGACTTGAAGTTTTTAACTAGAACTTCACTATTTATCGTTTTGCCGCAAAATTCAAATGCCAATCGCTGTGCCAGCGTTTGCGAGAAATCATAGACCTCCTGCATTTCTAAATACTTGATGAATGAAATTATAGAGGTTTGCCTCCATCGTCTTTTCAGACCTGAAATTTTTCCGCCAATTACGCCAAGCACCTTTCTCCTTTCTGAATAGTCCATATTTTTCTCAGTTGTTTAAAACATCATAACATACTGCCTTAGTGATATATGACCAAAGCCGAATATAGGCATATATGACGGAGGCAAAACAAGGAGCACAAAAAACCACCCGAAGGTGGTTTTCTTATAACACAGTGTTTCTGATGAATTTACATTGCAGCATTTATTCGCTGCTTATTTTCGCCAAGTCAATGCCATTTGACAATACCTGTATCTTTATTTCTTTTGCGACTGGTGCTTTAACTGCTTTCCCTGATGTTAATTCAACGTAGTTAACAACTGCATTTGTACCAACAAGCTTGATGCTTTTAAGCACAAGAGACTTGCTGGCGCTTGCTTTGGCCGTGATATTGCCATTGCCTACTAGTTTATCTATCGAGCGCGGGAGAACTATTTTAACGTCTGAATTACCTGCCCCAACAACTGATTGGAACTTGCTGATAATGAAACTAATCTTTTTGGCATCATATGAGCCATTGCTCAAATCATCTATATTTATAGTTAATTTGTGGCGTTCTTTACCAGTCCAGCCATCCGTAGCCAAATTATTTAAGTGCGTGCTAAGCGAGTCATCGGCCATTAATCGTGATGATGTGAAGTGCATATTACCTAACAGTCCTGTAACTTTCTCAGGCGCTACCGGCGTAGAATTATCCACTGCACCTTGCGCAGCACAAGTATTATCTAAAATCTCCCAGCCACCATAAGGATAAGTGACCTCAGACTTACTGTTTATGGCTTTATAGCGGTAATAGTTTTTAGAGCCGGTTTCACCTGGCTCACAAATTCCAGCTTTGTACTCTATTGATAAGTCGCTTATTGTAGCCGTGCAGGAAGTTGCATCTACGGACTTAATATTGAATACGGTATTTGTCTTCATTGAGACTGAATTGTAAGACGAAACATACTCTCCATAATTATATACAGAACCTGTGTAGCTTCCGGCTACTGCTCCATAATATGAATCGCAGGAAACCTCTTCAACTCCATCTTTTATCTCAGTATCTTGTGTCGGTACGAGAACGCAAGTTTTTGATACGTCAGACCAGCCAGAGACATTCTTAGTCGAACCGTCAGTCCAAACGTCATAGGTTCTTTTCTGCTGAATAGCACCTATCTGTCCTTCGGGACAACTCAAAGTCCTGTATTCTGTTGTGGTACTCTTGTACGCAGGCCCTGAGATTACACACGTATTTGAGATTACTTTCGCACTGCCCCAATAAATGCTTGGGTTATTACATTTCACTCCTCCTTGGTTCTGAAATGTAGTTTCCAAGGTTAAAGAACCTATTTGCCCAGCAGGACACGCTGCGATTTTAGTACATGTAGTTCGTACGGTTCCTCCATCGGCATAAACTTGTGGCAGGGCGAGAGAGAACGCCAAAGCGATTACTGTTATTATTATTTTCATTTTTAATACATTTGGGTATACCTTAATTGTATCACGCAAACGAAAAAAGGCGTTCCACTCAATATGGCTCGCCTATTTGCATAAACTATGGTTTTACTTTTTTGCTAGTACTGGTGTTTCCTTGCTTGTAGCCGTGTCAGGATTTTTGACTAGCTTGTAGTCCTTCCAGACGAACATAGGGGGCTTAGTATTTTTAACTGCGCTACCGCCACCGTTATTCGGATTGCCGCTACCGTTCCCACCAGCCAAGGCGCTGAATGAAATCATGGTGCTAATAACTAAAACAAAACAATTAAACCTTTTCATAATAAATACCTTCTTATATGTATAGAGTTACATTTTTCAAGTGAATGTAAATAGCAGACTTCTGAGACAAAGTTAGTTACCAAATGCGCCACGTATGGTTGAACGTATAGAACTGGATACTTGGCTTTTAGCGGTGTTGCTTGCTTCTTTGACCATATCCTCAAGAAAGGACGAGCCTTCATCTGCGTCGGTTTGCTGAGCCGTTCCAGTGGTGCTGGTAACGCTTCCTGCGTTGGATTGGTTCTGCTGTGGAAGGAGCGACCCTGCCTGCTGCTGCAATTCTGCACAGCCGGTCAATCCTACGACTCCGAGTCCTAACAGCACTGACATAACTCTCTGTTTCATAAGGTAATCCATTGCCAATCCAACCGAACCACTCGACTAGACAAAACGTGACTATACGAGAATTGTCTAATTAATAGCAATAGACTAGCCAGATTATGACCTTCTAGGCTCAAAGGATAGGTGTAAGTATCTGATTTTAAGGAATTTTCCTCATGACTCAGAAAGCGACGGTTGCCCTTGGCAAGCGAATCAAGGAGTTACGACTAGCCAAAGGATGGACACAAGCAGAGTTAGCCGAAGTCTTGGGATGTGAAGCGATGACGGTTAGCCGTTATGAACGAGGTGAATACGCCCCAAGCATTGAGGTTTTAGAGCAAATTTCGCTTGCTCTGAACGCCTCATTGGACTTGTTTTTCGTGAGCCAGGAACAACCTGCTCCGACGAGTTCAAACCTTCGGCATGACCTTTGTGACATTGCTTATCAGGCAGATGAGGAGGCACTACGTGAAATTGTTGGTGCCGCTAAGAAAATTCTTTCCAATAAGTAGAAGCAAAAAAGCCCCTTATTATGATTAGGGGCTTGCTTATGTAATACGCAACAATTCTATTCAGAACCAGTATCAACCTTGCCCAATGCCCCCTCAAAAAACAAAACCCCTTAAAATTTGCACTTTAAGGGGTAAATGGTAAGTTAATACAAGGAGTAGAAATTCCGGGGCGTCCAACCTACAAATTTCTACATTCAACGCTTTGTATATTCAATATACCATTTCAAGTTGAAGTAGCAAGAGCCAGTCTCGAAATTTTCTCCTAAAAAATTAAAACAATTTAGAGGAGAATATGAATAATGCTTTAAAACTCAACCCCCTGCCATCGCTTTATAGTTATGACAGAACAAACAAACTCCCAGTAGACTACGATAGTATTTTCGAGCCGCTTCTTTATCACCCAAAAAACGACAAGAAAAATGCTTTTTTTTACATAAAAGCAGATGAGGCTATTTTTCCGTACACCGACAAGACAACGAACACGACCAAATTTGCCAAACAAACAAGGCATAACATTAACGACCTTGAAACTGTTCTATCACAATATAAAGGCATGTCAGGCATTACAGCTACGGCTAATCGTTTTAATGGAAGGTCTAGAAAAGGCGATGATTTGATATGCTCGATAATGTTTTATTGTGATGCAGATATTTACAAAATCGAGAGTAAGAAACATCTCACGAAAGAACAGGTTATTTCAGAAATTCTTGACCACTGCGAAGTAAACAATATCCCATATCCCAACATCATCAATTACTCAGGTGGAGGCTACTACTTAAAATGGCTTTTTCTAACTGAATGCACAAAGTATCAATTGAGTGGAACAGCATACATGAGAGTGGAAGAAGCAATAAACAGGCTATTCGCAGATTTCGGCGCAGACAATGGAGCAAAAGATATTACTCGTATCTTACGTCTGCCCGGCACGCTCAATCCAAAAGTAGACCGAACTGACAGACTTTGCGAAACGATTTTTTATAATGATGTTAGATACACGATGGATGAATTACGCTACGCTTTTGATAAATTCCAAGAGCCAGAGAAAATCAAAATCCCCAAGCCAAAAAAACCAACCCTCGAAATCGTTGCTCCAAAACCTAAGCTGGAAGGTGTGTATAAAAAGCGTGACCCATCCCAAAGACCAGCAATTACTAAGTCTAATTTGCAACTCGCCAAAGACCGTTACGATGATTTGAAGACGCTTATTAAATTAAGGAGCGGAAATGTTCAGCACTCTCGTATGTTGTTCTTGTTTTGGCTATTGAATTTCAAGGCTTTATGCGGGGCTACTAATTTCGTTGATTTTGAACATGACGCACTTAAAATCGCAGCCAGCCTAAACTTTGATAGTTCAGAATGGTCGCTTGACGACCTCTGCACCCTTGAAAGGAAGGTTATTAGACATAATAGAGGCTATTCAACTATCAAGAAGCAGAACGGCGAGCATTTCAAGTTCTCGAACCTTTACACACCTAAAAATGAAACATTGATAAATACCTTTGCAATCACTGGCGATGAGCAAGCGCACCTGAAAACGATAATATCGCCCGATGAAAAGCAAAGGCGTAGGGCACAGAAGCGTTTAGATATGGGTATGAAACCCCAATCAGGAGAGGCTACAAGCCAGCCTTGGATTGCATTAGGTATCAGTCGAAGAACCTATTACAGCCGAAAGAAAGCGGGGGGGTTATGACCTCGTTCATCAAGTTGCACTTTTTGGTCTACTACTGGTATGGCTTTTTCGTGCTCTCGGGTCTTATTTCTTTTTTCTTCCTAAATTACAATAAAAGTCAATCGCTCTTATTGTATGACCTTAAAAATACAACATACAGTTTTGGTTTTTTATAGTTAAGTTTCAACAATTTCTAGCACGTCGTTGCTGTGTTCTATGACAATCTTACTGCCTTCCAAGTAACCTATCTGTTTACCATATTCAAAAATCACACCCTTAACAACGACGAATGTTTCAGTGTGGTGTCGGTCAGTTTCAAAGCAATAAAGAACTCCTGCGACCAAAGCACCTATCTCTTGGCCGTTCCGTAGTACAAGACAGGGTGTTGCTGGGTTGTACAAGAAATCTTTTTCCATTTCGTCAAGTCCATTTTGACATTCCTACAATAATGTAGCACCTCTGCGTGATATCGCATCCAATTACCAATCTATTTAAAAACCGTCCATCGTGGCATGATGATCTTATTTTCTACAAATAAAGCCACTAATTGCATTCATGGGGGTGCGGATCTCATGACTCATGGTTGCGAGAAAGGTGGTCTTTGCGCGGTTTGCCGCATCGGCACTTTGCTTGGCAGCATTCAACTCATTCACCAGCTGCTGGCGCCTGCCTATGACTCTCTGCAAATAGGTAATCCATACAATGGCAACCAATAGCAACGCCGCGGCAATGGCAAACCCTCTTACAATCGCAGGACGGTTGCGCAGCCAGTAGCTCTCAACCTCTGGTGTGTCAGTGAACCAACGACCGGTCAGCTCACTCAAGTCTCCTGGAGTGATATTGAGCAAGGCCTTGTCCAGAATGGCGCTTAACTGCTGATCATTGCCGGCAGTGGCAAAACCGATCTGCTCGGGTTGAGTACCTACGGTGCTGGTGATTTTCAGCTGATTGTCAAAGCGTCGCGAAACCAGATAACGCGCATTGACCAACACGCTGATCGCGGCATCAGCGCTTCCCTCTGCCACCATGGCCAGGGCCGCAGGCGGGTTGTCTGCTTCCTGAATCTGAACCTGCGGATAGTTCTGCGCAATAAAGTCGCGCAGTACATTGCCGCGAACCATCACGACACGCCCGCCAGCCATTTCATCCAGGGTTTGAGGTCCCTCTGAGCCGATACGGGAAATAAGCACAAAAGGGGTTGTGAGGTAGGGCCGGGTAAAGCTCAGTTGATTTTCTCGGGCGGTACTGCTCGTGATAGCCCCCAACACATCTGCCTTGCCCGACTTGACCAGTTCAATCCCCTGCGCCAGCGTATACACACGCACTGCCTCGAAATTAAGCCCTGTGCGTGTACTGATGCTGGATAAAAGATCGGCAATCAAGCCTTTGAACCTGCCTTGCTCATCAAAAAAGGACAGTGGCTGGAACGCATCATAAATTGCCACTTTTAACCGCGGATGCTCAGCTATCCAGCGCTGCTCGCTGGCTGCAGGGGTAAACTGCCATGGGGCATACGTTTTTGGCCCGTCGAAGCTCCAGCGGCGCAGAATTGTCATGCGGTCACTGGCTGGGATCGCCGCCAGCGCTGTATTGACGATACGCAGTAACCCCGGATTTTTACGATTCACCGCAAAGGCGAAGGGGTTGTCTTCCAGTCGCGAGAAATCGGCCAATTGCACATTGTTCAGGTAGTTCTTGTGAATCAGGTAACTGGCACTAATAAAATCCCCAAGATATACATCCGCTTGGCCAAACGCCACGGCGCCAATGGCCGTCAGGGTTGACGGATACAACTGCAAGCTAGCTTTGGGGTAGAAGTCCTGGACCTTCTGCGGCGGCAGGTAGTGATCGAGCATGGCCACACGCAGCCCCGCCAGATCAACTGGCGGACGCTCCTGGTTACTGCTGCGGGTCACAAGAGAAGGCGAATCGTCTGCGTACGCACGGCTTAACACCAGCTCAGGATATTGCGCTTCGAAACCATTGGAACTGCTCAACAAATCCAGCTCACCACCCTTGAGCGCTTCTATGGCCTGCGGCCTTGAAGGGTAACGCTTGACCACAATGTCAGTGCGTAGCAACTGCGACAGCAGTTGCGCGTAGTCGGCCGTCAACCCTTCAAAGTCCTGACCGTTTACCGTCATTTCAAAAGGACCGTAGTCAGGTGCGGAGATACCCAGACGCAAAGGTCCGTGTTGCTTGAGCCACTGCCTGTCTGATGGTTCAAGTGCCACGCTGTACGCCTCGACATTGGAGCGCCCCATCAATTGCAAGGTCTGTACTTTTGGGTCAGCGGCTGCAACGGGCTGTCCAAGAACCAGGAGCAGCCCTGCAAGCCCCAGACATTGAAGGATGTTCAATTAAATCAAATCATTGCGCTTGGCAAATTCAGCCAAGTAGACGACCGATTTTATATTCAACTTTTCGATCAGGCGCGCCTTGTAAGTACTGATGGTTTTGCTGCTAAGAATCATATCTTCAGCAATCTTCTTATTACTCAGGCCCCGGGCAAGCTGTTGCAGTATGTACAATTCTCGCGCCGACAAATTCTGTATCAATTCTATGTCGCTCATACTTGTATCACTGTTTCGCACTGAGCTGGCCGCCAAAAATGGAAAAAAGGTATAGCCGTCCATGATTACTTTTACCGCTCTCATCAACTCAGTGAGATCCTGGCCTTTGGTAATAAAACCTGCCGCCCCTGCTTTCATGCTCCGCTGCGAATAAAACAGGGGGGATTGGGACGTGACCACCAAAATGCGACTTTTAACCTCCGAAGCCCTGATTCTGTTGATCACCTCCAGACCATCCAGGCCTGGCATGGTGATATCAAGGATGATCAAGTCAACATTATGCTTGCGAGCCAATTGAACAGCATCGGCGCCATTGTCTGCTTCAGCCACGACTTCATGACCATCACTCTCCAGCAACAACTTCATCGCCGATCGAATAAGTGGATGATCATCAGCAATCAACACTCTCATACATTTAACCCTCTAGTAGTAAGCCGGGCATCAGCGTATGTCAGGCGTGAATGTATCGTTTTGAATAGGTTCAATTGGTTATTCTCAAAAAAACAACCGAATGAGTGATACTGAAATTATAGGATAAATCCTGCAATCAGCGTCCACCATTGCGACAATATTCGCGCATAACACACATAGCCCGTTCGCAATCGCGCCGCGCATAATCACTAATCGAATACGATTTACGAGAAGGGAAATAGCTACACGTCATGTGCGAATTTTCTTAATCTTCCAAATGGTTGTGGGTAAATCACTGCAGTCTGTTGATCCATCACGCCGGCCCTTTAAGACCAGGGACCACGCAAAGACAAAAGACTGCAGTTTTTTCGGCCAACTGCCCCGGCCAGGCCTTATTGCCAGCCAAACCTGCGAATATAAAAGCTTTTCACGGCCTGGGTCAGCGCCATGTAAGCCAGTAAAATCACGGGCAAGAACACAAAGTACAGCGGCGGCAGCGCCTGCAATTTGAAGTAGCCCGCCAGTGGCCCCATCGGCAGGAAGATGCCCACTGCCATGATCACCCCTGTCATCACCATCAGCGGCATCGCTGCGCGGCTCTGCAGAAACGGGATTTTAGGCGTGCGAATCATGTGCACGATCAGGGTTTGAGTCAGCAACCCGACCACGAACCAGCCCGACTGGAAAAGGGTCTGGTGTTCAGGTGTGTTGGCCTTGAACACGTACCACATCAAGCCAAACGTCAGGATGTCGAAAATCGAACTGATCGGCCCAAAAAACAGCATGAAACGGCCTACATCCGCAGGCTGCCAGCGCTGTGGCTTTTTCAGCATTTCCTCATCGACGTTATCGAACGGGATGGCAATTTGTGACACGTCATACAGCAAGTTCTGAACCAGCAAATGCATTGGCAACATCGGCAAAAAAGGAATGAATGCACTGGCCACCAGCACCGAGAACACATTGCCGAAGTTCGAACTGGCTGTCATTTTGATGTACTTGAGCATATTGGCGAAGGTTCTACGCCCTTCCAGCACGCCCTCCTCCAGCACCATCAGGCTTTTCTCCAGCAGGATGATGTCAGCTGCTTCCTTGGCAATATCCACGGCACTGTCCACCGATATGCCGATATCCGCCGTGCGCAGTGCCGGAGCGTCGTTGATGCCATCACCCATAAAACCCACAACATGGCCATTAGCCTTGAGTAAACGCACGATGCGTTCCTTGTGCGTGGGTGTCAGTTTGGCAAATACGTTGGTGGTCTCCACAGCCACGGCCAGTTGGGCATCCGTCATCCGTTCAATATCATTGCCCATCAGCAAGCCTTGCTGCTCCAGGCCCACCTCACGACAGATCTTGGCCGTAACCAGCTCGTTGTCACCTGTCAGAACCTTTACCGCTACCCCGTGCTCGGCCAGGGCTTTAAGCGCCGGTGCGGTGCTCTCCTTGGGCGGGTCGAGGAACGCCACATAGCCAATCAACGTCAACTCCTGCTCATCACTCAGGCTGTAAGCGTCACGCCCATCAGCCATGGACCGCGCAGCCACGGCCACAACGCGCAAGCCCTCTTCGTTGAATGCCGCAGTCACTTGGCGAATGCGCACCAAGAGTTCATCGCCAAGGATTTCTTCCTGCTCACCATGACGAACTGTCTTACATACGGAGAGTACTTCCTCGACAGCTCCCTTACAGATCAGCAAGTGCGGCCGGTCCTGCTCGACCACTACCACCGACATGCGCCGACGGGTAAAGTCGAACGGAATTTCATCGACCTTGCTGAAGGCCGTCCCCACGTTCAATTCGCGGTGGACCTCGACGTGCTCCAGTACTGCCACGTCCAGCAGATTTTTCAACCCGGTCTGGTAATAGCTGTTGAGGTAGGCCATTTCCAGTACGTCGTCAGACTCCTGCCCCCAGACATCCACATGCCGGGCCAGAAAAATCTTGTCCTGTGTCAGGGTCCCCGTTTTATCGGTGCACAGTACATCCATCGCACCAAAGTTCTGGATGGCATCCAGGCGTTTGACGATGACTTTTTTACGCGACAAGAAGACGGCTCCCTTGGCCAACGTCGAGGTCACAATCATTGGCAGCATTTCCGGAGTCAGCCCCACAGCAACGGAAAGTGCGAACAGCAAGGCTTCAGTCCAGTCGCCCTTGGTGAAGCCGTTGATAAACAGCACCAGCGGCGCCATCACAAACATGAACCGGATCAGCAACCAGCTGACTTTGTTGACCCCGGCCTGGAATGAGGTCGCACCGCGCTCAGTGGTCCCGACGCGCTGCGCCAGAGCACCGAAATAGGTGTTATTACCGGTCGTCAGCACGACCGCAGTGGCGGCCCCGGACACCACGTTGGTGCCCATGAACAAAATAGTGTCCAGTTCCAGCGGGTTGCTGGTCTGGCTGTCGAGCTGACGCGCAAACTTTTCCACGGGCATGGATTCGCCCGTCATCGCGGCCTGGCTGACGAACAAATCCTTGGCGCTGAGCACCCGGCAATCTGCCGGGATCATGTCGCCAGCAGACAATACGATCAGATCGCCCGGCACCAACTGCTTGATCGGCAGCTCGATACGCTGCGCCCCCCTGATCTGGCGTGAGGCGCCGGAAAACTTGCCGAACACGGGCGAAGCGTCTGCACTGAAATCGCGACGCATCACCGTCGCGGTGTTGCTCACCATGTCTTTGAGCGCATCGGCGGCTTTGTTGGACTTGGCCTCTTGCCAAAAACGCAGCACGGTCGACAGCACCACCATGGTGCCGATCACCACCGCCGCCTGAATGTCATCAGTGGCCAGGGAAACTGCGGCGAGCAAGGTCAGCAGCAAGTTGAACGGGTTTTTGTAGCAATGCCACGCGTGTACCCAGGGGCTTAGCGGCTGCTCGTGTTCGATCTCATTGAGGCCGTGGCGATCGCGCAGCACATCGACCTCGGCGTCGCTCAAACCGTCGGTGTGGGTGCCCAGGTTGTCGATCAGTACCGCGCTGTCACTGTTGGCCGCGACCACCAGCATCTGTGCCAGCGTGGGTGGTACTTCGCGGTTGACCGTGGTGTTGGTCAGGCTGTCGAGCAGGACCAGACGCCGGAAATGCCGGCCAATATGGCGAGTCCGCAAAAAGCCGGCGAAAAATTCTTTCAGGGAGAGTTTCATGGTGCTGCTCCTGCGCCGCCTGCGCTCACGCCATGCAGAGTACCTGCGCAGCCGGCATTGATCTGAGGCCTTCGTTCATGGGGTCAAACTCGTGAGCGAGCCAAAAGGCACGCGCATGCAACGTGCTGCGACCTGCCACTGGAGGGGCGTAATCACATACGTTTCTGTGTCGATAAGTGGACTTGGGCAATCAGGCCAGAACAGCCCAACCAAGACGCCAACTGCTTATGCGCGACGTTTTCGAGATTAAACCCTGGTGGGGTTTGTGGTGTGCATATAAGAAAGTTCTTCAGGCGCAGTTCAGTTTCATCTCTGAAATGTCATGCAATCTGATTTTTTAGCGCCACTCAGGCGTTGTCCCACTGCCTGATACGGATTCGGCAATGCTTCATGGCGTTAACGATATGCTTCTCGACCACACTGCGCGATACCCCGAGGCGTTCGGCGATTTCAGGGTGCGACAGTCCTTCGATCTTGCGCAGCAGAAAACACTCGCGACACGCCGCAGGCAGCTCAGCCAGGGCTTTCTGGATCATGGCCAGGCGTTGGTCGTGGTCCATCAATAGTTGAGGCGAGGGGCTGTAAAAACGTTCTTCGCTATCCAGCACTTCCAGCGGTTCGGCCTGGCGCAGGCTGCTGCGGCGATGGCCGTCGATCACCAGGTTAAGCGCAGTGCGATACAAAAAAGCACGTGGCTGCGCGATCGGCTCGTCGCCTGAACGCTCCAGCACTCGCACATAAGCGTCATGCACCACGTCTTCGGCCGCTTGGGCATTACCCAGCCTGGCACTCAAAAAGCCCACCAGTTCGCGATAGTAGTTTTCCAACAGGACTCCTGGCCGCAACAGCAGCGGCAACACTCCATGAGCGCAGAAACAGATCTAATGGGATAACGGCGTGATGATGGCACTTTTGTAGATGTAATTTATAGTAATTCTCATATAGATTTAAACCCCACCTCCTCAAACAACTGCGAAACATTCAGCAGCATCCCAATCGGCAAACCGCTAATGGGGTGGCAGTCGGGGGGGGGTCAGCTGAAGATTCATGATCTGTGGTCAAGAGTGCTTTGCTTGGCCAGCGGTTTTTCCGCCGGTGAAGGGCGAGGATACTCAACCTCATTCTTACGTCCACCAAGGAGATATCCATGACAGTTCCAGCATTTGGCCTCGGTACATTTCGCCTTAAAGGCCAGGTAGTCATAGACTCGGTCAGCAATGCCCTGGACCTGGGCTACCGCGCCATCGACACCGCACAGATTTACGAAAGTGAAGCTGAAGTCGGCCAGGCCATTGCCGAAAGCGGCGTGGCGCGTGACGAACTGTTTATCACCAGCAAAATTTGGGTCAGTAATTTCGCCAGGGAGCAACTGATCCCCAGCCTTGAAGAGAGCCTGAAAAAACTGCGCACCGACCATCTGGACCTGACCCTGATTCACTGGCCGAGCCCTGATAATGCAGTGCCGGTAGCCGAGTTTATGGGCGCATTGCTTGAAGCCAAAGAAAAGGGCCTGACCCGGCAGATTGGCGTCTCGAACTTCACCATCGCCCTGATGAAAGAAGCCATTGCCGCGGTGGGCGCGGAAAATATCGCGACCAACCAGATCGAATTGCACCCCTACCTGCAAAACCGCAAAGTGGTGGAATTCGCACAAAGCCAGGGCATCCATATAACCTCGTACATGACCCTGGCTTACGGCGAAGTGCTTAAAGATCCAGTGATCATGGCCATTGCCGACCGCAATAACGCCACTGCGGCACAAGTGACCCTGGCCTGGGCCATGCAATTGGGCTATTCGGTGATTCCGTCTTCGACCAGGCGCAGCAACCTTGAGAGCAACCTCAAGGCCTGCTCACTGAAACTGAGCGATGACGATATGGCCCGGATTGCAACCCTGGACCGCGGCCATCGCCTGACCAACCCGCAGAGCGTTGCGCCAGCGTGGGATTGACCTTGAATCCTTCAAGCCCCTTGTAGTCGCTGACGAGGAACGAAGGCTGCGAGCGGCTGGACACGTTCAGAAGGGGCACCCTCCCATTGCTTTCAAGCCCCCCTCGCAGCCTCGCTCCGCGAGTCAGCGACTACACGGCCCACGCAATCACGGGTTATTGGAGGCCAAACCGCTGCAACTGCATTTCCTGCAGCCGGCTCAAGGTGCGGCGAAAGGCAAACTCCAGGTACCCCTGGGTATACAAATGATCCATCGGCACCTGCGCTTCAATACACACCGGTACCTTGCGGTCATAGCACTCGTCGATCAGGGCAATAAAACGCCGCACACTGTCATCGTATTTTGACAGTTGCGGCAGCTCACGATCCCCCGCCTCGACCTTCACCGCCCCGTCTTCCGTACCACGGGCTATTTTGCCTTCGCGCTGCTCGGCACTCAGGCAGGGCACTTCGCTGAGCAACATGACCTTGTAACGATCACAAATCTGCATGAACTCAGTGGCCGCCAGCGGCTGCTCGCACAGCTCATGAAAATTGCACCACAGCACCCCATCACTGGCCTGCACCACGTTCAGCGAGCGATGGCCCACATCAATGGGTTGGTCAGACACCGCCTGGCCCTCGGTCAAGGATCTGAACACCGGCTCTATGGCACTCGGCCGGCCCGGCCCGGTCACCCAGTAACGCTGATGTGCAATGCCGGGATGCAGGCGGTGGTCTTCAATACCGTTTACCGCCACCACCTCCATATGCTTGAGAATCGCCGTAATACCGGGAGCAAAACGATCACGGTTAAAACCGTGACCATAAAGGTCGTTCGGTGGCTGGTTTGAGGTACAAACCAGCACCACGCCTTCATCGAACATCACCTGAAACAGACGCCCAAGAATAATCGCATCGGCAATGTCATTGACGAACAGTTCGTCAAAGCACAGCACCTTCACTTCCGCGCCCAGGCCTTTAGCCAGTGTCTTGAGCGGGTCCGCCGTACCGGTCAGCTGAAACAGGCGCTGATGTACCCATTGCATAAAGTGATGAAAATGCTGACGCCGTGCGGGCACCCGCAGGCTTTGATAGAACTGATCCATCAACCAGGTTTTGCCCCGCCCCACCGGCCCCCACAAATACACGCCATTGACCGGCTGCGCACCCGAGTGCAGGGCCTCATGGCAGCGCTGCAAGGCCTGGACTGCAACCCATTGGGCGGGGTCGTGGACAAAGCCCTGGTGTTCGACAGCTTGTTGATAGGCATTAAGGGGGGACACGACATTCATATCGATAAATGGCTCCTGAACCAGAGAGGCCAGTATGCCAGCCAGGAGACGACCCAGGCACTTGAAAAATAACGCAGGGCCCTCACATTGTTACCCATGTGGTAACAGAGCATTTTGCCATCAGCTATTTTTACTTTTGCAAATCAGCGTAACCTCACTCACATGACTCAACTATCAGTTGCACTTGAAACTCCGGTACTTCGTACGCACCCGGCGACCTTGCCGGGTGTCGTAACTTCTTCCCGCCTTATCGGCAAATGAAGTCAGTCAGCTTTAAATCTTGATTACTTTAGAGGCCAATCACATGAAAAATCTTATTGCACTGTTTCTCGCCGGTTTTGCCACATTGGCTGTTGCAGGTGAAACTTCCACTGTTCAGCCTGCGACTGTAGAACACTACCACTACGGTACCCAACTGGATATTGCGCGGGTGGTCAGCCTGTCCAACATACCCAAGGTGTGTGAAGTGGTACCGGCCACCATGGTCTATGAAGACTCCCAAGGCCAGCGCCACACCCTTGAATACCAGGTGATGGGCGACGGCTGCAGCACCCACTAAAGTTCAATGGTTGCACGCACGGATGCGACCCCAGCCCCCTCTTTGAGGGGGCTTTTTCGTGGTGCTGCGGAAAAAGCGTCGATTGTTACTGATCCGGAAAGACTCCATGACGATCTTTTGACTTTAATCAATACGCAGCGCGCGTATTCTATGTACATCCCTCAACGCAACACTGAAACAGGGCACGGTACTTCGTGTTACGCCACTTACTCCACGGCGTAACAACTTCGACCGCCACCATGGCAACTGAAGTCAGTGATTCGTGATTGTTTTAAGGTCTTATAAATGAAACGTTTGATCGCTCTTGCACTTATTGGCTTTTCTACCCTGGCGGCTGCTGACGAACTTCAAGTTACGCAACTACAACCGGTGGTCGAGCATTACACTTATGCCACCGACCTGGATATTGCCAAAGTTATCAGCGTGTCACCGGCTGCCGACGTCTGTGAAGTAGTGCCCGCACAAATGACCTACGAAGACCACCAGGGTCAGCGTCATATTCTTGAGTATCGCGTGATGGGCAATGGTTGCAGTAACGGCTGATATTATCGCCAGGCGCAACTATCCCCATACAGCCCCCGTTTAACGGGGGCTTTTTTATGGATGGCATTGCGCGGTACTCTCGACGCAAACCAATGGCAAGGAGCCACCCACGATGCAGCCCCTACCTACCCTCCAGACCTCGCGACTGGTACTGCAACCCCTGCAACTAAGCGACGCGCCCGCCATCCAGAGGCGCTTTGCCCACTGGCAAGTCGTGCGCTACCTGAATGCAGTCGTGCCATGGCCCTACCCGGACGATGGCGCACTGAGCTATGTGCGTGACGTGGCGCTGCCAGCCATGGCCCGCAGCGAAGAGTGGCACTGGACGATTCGCCTGTTAGCAGAGCCAGATGAGCTGATTGGCAGCATCAGCCTGATGGATGCCGTGGACAACAACCGGGGGTTCTGGCTGGCGCCGCAATGGCAGGGTCAGGGGTTGATGAGCGAAGCCTGCGAGGTGGTCGATGCCTACTGGTTCAAGACCTTGCACCGCGCGTGCATGCACGTGCCCAAAGCGGCGCCCAATACGGCTTCACGACTTATTTCCGAGCGAGGCGGAATGCGCTTGATAGGCAGGGAAGAGAAAGACTTTGTCAGCGGCAGGCTGCCATGCGAGCTGTGGGGAATAACTCGCGAACAATGGTTGGCCCGGCAGAAAACCTGAGGCGTAAAAACACCCGACCCTGTCAAAACAAACGATCAGGGCCGGGTAGAAACGCTCAGTGCACGATTCGTTTCAGGTACCGGGAATCAGTCTTTCTTCTCGGAAATTACCTTACCGGTCGAATCGAAAATAATTTCGTATTCCAGGCCATCGACCTTCTTGATGCCTTCGGCCTTCCAGATACCGGCAGCCGGGTCCTGGGCTTCAATTTTCTTGATCACGGTGTAGCCGTTCTTGTTCTTGAGAACTTCGACCAACTCCTTGGAGAATGCCCAGTTCGGATCAACAGGCTGAGCCATCGCTGCACCGGCACCCAACAAAGCAGCAGTAGTGATCACAGCAGCAAAGGTTTTCTTCAACATTGTCTTAACTCCATTAATTGATGTTGCGTCTGGTACTCAATGTGACTGGAACAACCGTAGCAGAGAAAAACCCGGCCATAGGGCTAAATGACATGCTTTTGACATGGCTCATGTTCTCGTTAGCTCTGGCACGGGGTTAGAATGCGCAAAACCGGGAAATATCAATGAGTGAAACACGCCACACAGACGCTGAAAACGAGGCCATCACCGAAGCTGCGGCTCAGTGGTGCCTGCGTTTGCATGAGCCCGACTGCACCTGCCAGGAACGTGAAGCTTTCGCTGTGTGGCTAAATGCCAACCCCCTCCACGCGCTGGAATATGAAGCGATGCTGGATGTCTGGGACATCAGTGCGCACCTGACACGCCCGGCCCCCGCTCCAGCCCGGGTGGTTGCATTGCCTCCCGCACCGCGCCGCAGCACCTGGCAG